>CAZZCH010000056.1:0-22859 GCA_964652895.1 uncultured Eubacteriales bacterium | reverse complement strand
ATAAATCAACATGTTGAGGAGGAAACAGCTTTTTTTATGCATAATTCAGGCTAGCTGATCTAACAATAATAAGGATGGATCTGGTCAGAATGGGGATCAGTGGGCAGAGTACTCGGGCCACATAAACAACATGGTTCAGATTACCCTCAAAAAATTGAGCAGAGATTGAGAAAACTCTTGCTCAAAACAGCTCAGTCTAGCTTAAACGTGATCAAACCATCAAGATCTGTAAATGAAAGAAAAACAAGCCGGATGCGGTCCAACAGGGGAGAAGCCCCCGGCGGCGAATTCCGCCGAGATCGTTTTTGAAGTCCAGAGGGATCACCGGATCCCTGACCCTCCCGCGGGCCGAATGATGGTAGCCCGTTCAGGAGCCGGAGTCAAGAACCGTTGACTTCCCGCCTATCCCTCTGTTAATCTGAGGCCAAACTAGAAAAGGGGAGATCGCTTGCCCATCAAGTGCCCGAAATGTCATTCCGACAATCCTAGGAACGTCAAGTTCTGTGGGGAGTGCGGAACGAAGCTGGATACCCCAGCCCCCAGCCATCCCGCGGGCTTTGATGATCGGGCTTCCGTGACCCGAACGCTCGAACCAGTACCGGGGAGCTAACGCGCGGGACGACCTTTGCCGGCCGCTACCAGGTTATCGAAGAACTGGGGACAGGGGGCATGGGCAAGGTCTATAAAGTATTCGACGAAGAAATAAGCGTGACGGTCGCCCTAAAGCTCCTCAAGACAGAGATTGCATCGGACAAGAACACCATCGAACGGTTCAGGAACGAACTGAAGGTAGCCCGGGACATCTCTCATAAGAACATCTGCCGGATGTACGACCTGGGCAAGGAGGCGGGCCTCTACTATCTCACGATGGAATATATCCCCGGCGAAGATCTGAAGAGCATGATCCGGATGTCGCATCAGCTGGGCGTCGGCGCCGTGATCATCATCGCCGAGCAGATCTGCGAAGGTTTGGTCGAAGCTCACAAGCACGGAACCGTACACCGGGACCTCAAGCCGTCAAACATCATGATCGACCGCGACGGTAATATCCGGATCATGGATTTTGGGATCGCCCGTTCGATCCAAACAAAGGGCATAACCGGTGCGGGATCGATCATCGGGACGCCCGAATTTATGTCTCCCGAACAGGCGGAGGGCAAGGACGTTGACCGGCGCTCGGACATTTATTCCTTGGGGATTATCCTCTACGAGATGCTGACCGGCCGGGCACCCTTCGAGGGGGACACGCCCCTGGCTCTCGCAATGAAGCATAAGGGCGAAATCCCCCGGGATCCTAGGGAGGCGAATCCTCAAGTTTCCGAGGGCTTAAGCCGGCTCGTCCTCAAGTGCCTGGAGAAAGACAGGGAGATTAGGTATCAGACGGCTGAGGAGCTGCGCTCTGACCTGGAGATCATCAAGAAGGGTATCCCCATCGCCGAACGGTCCATTCCCGTCCGCAAATCCAGGACATCCAAGGAGATCACGGTTAAGTTCAAGTTGAATAAGCTGGTCGTCCCAGCGTCGCTTCTGATTATCCTCCTGGCCATTGCGGCCTACTTTGTCTTCCGTCCCGGCCCAGAGGTATTCGAAGTCAGGATCGGCCGGACCCAACAGATCACTCACGATCCCGGCCTTGAGATTGACCCGGCCATCTCGCCCGACGGGAAGATGATCGCCTATACGGCAGGCGTCATCGGCAAGATGTCCCTCTATGTCAGGCAGTTGCCCGGAGGGCGTCCGGTCCCATTGACGGCGTCCTTATCCGGAGACTGCCGCTGGCCGCGCTGGGCGCCTGACGGTTCGCAGATCCTGTTCCAATCGCAGGATTCGATCTACGTCGTGCCTGCTCTTGGCGGCAACTCCAAAAGGCTGGTCGAGCCACCGCCGGGACAAAGCATCCAGTGCGCGGTTTGGTCCCCGGACGGCGCAGAGATCAGCTATATCGTCGTAGGGAGAGAGGCAAATTATGGCATTTGGGTCCGTTCCGTTGAAGGAGGCGAAGCCCGGAGGGTCGCAGAAGCTTACGAGCCGCATTCTTTGGCCTGGGCGCTCGATGGGTTAAAGATCGCTTTTGTCTCGGGCAACATGTCCTTCATCTTTGCCAGGAGATATATCGGGAACCTCGCACCTTGCTCGATCTGGGTGGTTTCGACGAAGAAGGGGCTTCCTATCCGCGTAACCGATAGCAGATCTCTGAACGTCAGCCCGGCCTGGATGCCCGACGGAAAGCATCTCCTCTTTGTTTCAAACGAAAGGGGAGGGCGGGATGTCTATCTCGCCTCGCTCGATCCTTCGGGGAAGCCCCTGGGGGAATCCCTGCGTCTGACGACCGGGCTCAACGCCCATACGATCACCGTTTCCTCCTCCGGCGATAAATTGGCCTATTCCGATTTCAGCCATACCGCGAATATCTGGTCAATCGAGATCCCCTCAAGCGGGCCAGTCTCGGTTTCCGAAGCGAGGCCCGTGACCACCGGCAGCCAGGCCATCGAAGGGATCAACGCTTCTCCTGACGGCCGTTGGCTGGTCTATATGATTCGAATGCCGCCGGAAATCAAGACATCTATAAGATCCCGGCAGGCGGCGGGGAGCCCGAAAAGCTCACGGACGATCCGACCGACGATTTCATGCCGACCTGGTCTCCGGACGGCAAGGAGATCGCTTTCTATTCGTTCAGGAAGGGGAACAGGGACCTCTTTGTAATGGCCGCCGATGGGAGCAAAGTCCGACAGCTGACCGAGGACCCGGCCGAAGAGCGATATCCTGACTGGTCTCCTGACGGTAACCAGATTGGCTTCTACTCCGATAAAAGCGGCCGTCAGGAGCTCTACGTTCTCTCGCGTAAGGATAAGGACTCGAATTGGCAGGCGCCGCGGCAGCTGACCTTCAACGGAGGGCTTTACTGTAGGTGGTCTCCGGACGGGAAGCTCATCGCTTACACGTCAGAATCCAGTCTTCGGGTGATTCCAGCGGAGGGCGGCGAGCCCCGGACGCTCGTCAATAGCACGGATCCCGCCGTTCTGCCCGTTCCCTCGTTCCCGGGATGGTCGAAAAACAGCCAGACCATCTACTACATCGCCTACGACGTGGAGCAGCACGCGAGCTTCTGGTCCGTGCCGACCTCCGGAGGAGACCCGAAGCTTCTCGTCCGGTTCGACGACCCCTCTCGACAGTCCAGCCGCATCGAGTTCGGGACCGACGGAGAACGGTTCTACTTCACCGTGGCGAAATACGAGAGCGATATCTGGGTCGGAGATCTATCGATCAAAAGACACCGATAGATGTGAACGGGACGGTCCAGGGCAGACCACTCCGCCGTGATGTCTAGTTATGCTAATAAAATTGTGCAGAGATTGTGCAAACTAATGTACAAAATAGCTCAGTCTAGCCTAAACGTGATCAAACCATCAAGATCTGTAAATGCAAGAAAAGGAAGCCAAATGCGGTCCAACAGGGGAGAATTCGTGCGTCCCCGTTTCTGCCGGAATCGTTTTTGAAGACCAGAGGGATCACCGGATCCCTCACCCTCCCGCGGGTCAAATGATGGTAATCCTTTCGGGAACGGCGGTCAAGAAAGGCTTATCGCCCGGTTCCGGGCTAGAAACGGAGAACCTGGAATGGCGCCTCGTCCGGCCGGCCCGGCGAGATGTAAAGCTCCGGCTTCTCGCCCAGGACCATGATGGTGCAGCCGTAGGTTCCCGCGTTATTGATCCCGGAAGCGCGGTTCTTGAAAATCCCTTGGAGGGTGTCGAGGTCGAGGGCGACGGAGTTGTCCTTGAGGAGCCGGCCGAGGAAGTTGAGCCGCGGGCAGAGGGTCTTATAACTTTCAAGGCTCATGTTCTCGCGCTTCAGCATCTCCGGGAACCTCGGATTGAAATCGTCATTGACCAGAGGACGGTTCGTGTGGTAGCTGAACTCGGAGTTCGCGAACGGGACGAACTTCGACATCTTGCCGGCTGAACGCTCGAAAACGGCGGCCTCGTCCGGCCCGCCGATGACATAGGTTTGCGGCGCCGCGGGCTGAATGTCTTGAAGGAACTTCACCGCCTGTTCGTAGGATCTCTGCCGCAGGATGCCCCTGATGACGAAGGCGACGGGGAGCCCCTTGGGGGAATAGGCGAGCTGGGTGACGGCGTTGACACAGACCCCGACCGAACGGCTGTTCAATCCGTTGGCGGCGACAACTCCCGGGATCGTGAAGACGAGGGTTTCGAGATCATCCCGATCGTCCCGGATGCGAAGGACCGTCTGATAGCCGTGATAGAAGCTGGGGATATCCAGGGTTTGGGCGACATAGGCGGGCTTCCCGTTCCTCTTCCCAGCGGCGATGGTCGTGCACTTTGAGAAGCCCAAGTCCTCGTCCATGGCCCAGATCTCGTCGACGAGCTGATAAGCGTATATCGTGTCGAAATCGATTCCTGATCCGTCGGCGATACCGCGGACTTCATCGAGAAGGCCCGGCGTCCAACGGTCAATGGCCGGCTTGAAGTCCGTTTTCTTCAGGAGTTCCCGGATAAAAACCTCCGCCGTGACTGGATAGGTCTTTTCCAGGTCTTGTTTCCAGCGCTTGACCAGCTCCCGGATCTCGGGCTTGAGAGTTCGGCCGTGGACCTTGCCCATCTCGTAGGGCGTGCCAGCCAGGTCGACGACCCTCAGGTTCGCCGCCGATCCGGGAAAGGGTTCGTCTCCGGCCAGTGGGGCCGGGCGCTGGGTGACGACGAGGAGGAGCAGAGGGACGAGCGCGATCGCCGGGGCCCATCGGACAGATCTTGAAAGCTGAATTCTTCCCCGTTTGATCATACGGGGACTATACCCCCGGCCCTCCAGGCCAGTCAAGAAACGCCAGGAGAAGATCTTGCCGAGATCATGAAAACGCTTGAACAGAACAGCTCAGTCCAGCATCCCGGGACTCGCCGTGCGGGGATCGGGCTTCACGATGAGCGGTTGATCATAGGTCTTCCCGTCGACCGTCAGTCTGACCGTGTAGGTCCCGGGCTGAACAGAGGCGCCTCTTCCTCGGGACATTCCACCGCCGCCACCGCCTCTCCCTTCGCCGCCGGCAGGCGCTTGTCCACGCAGATCCCAGACCCAGCGATGCATCCCCGCCGCCGCCGAAAGCGGTTCGGGCACGGGCATCCAGATGGCCTGAAAAGCGAGCGTGTCAAGATTGCGCTGAGGCGTCCGATCGTCGCTTGAGTAACGGCGCAACGTCTGGCCTGCCTGATCCAGGATCTCAAGCGTGACCGGACCTGTGGCGGCTGACTTCAGGAAGTAATCGATCATGGCGCCGTTCGGCGGATTTTCGGCGGCCGGCTCGTCCTTGGGCAGGGGGGTGCCGTACTCGCTTCCCGGCGGCATGTCGACGGCTTCGGCCGGTTTGAAGAGGATCGCTTCGGCATTCGCGGCCGCGTTGTCGATCTGGCGCAGAACGGTGATATCATCGAGGACCCAGATTCCGCGTCCGTGCGTGGCGACAGCGAGGTCATCGCCGTGTATGGCGAAGTCCCGTATCGACGTCGGAGGCAGGTTGAGCTGCAGGGATTGCCACGTGTCGCCATCGTCAAACGACACGTAGACTCCAAGCTCGGTCCCGGCGAAGAGCAGCCCCCGTCTTGCCGTGTCTTCTTTGACTGTTTGCACGTAAACGCCCGCCGGCAATCCCTCGGTGATCTTCTGCCAGGTCTTGCCGCCGTCACGGGTGCGATAAATGTACGGCTCGTAATCCTCGAGCTGATGCCGCTCCACCGCGGCGTAGGCCTCATCGGGATCAGAGTGTGATGCGTCGATCATCGTCACCTTGCTCCACGGAGTCATAGCCGGCGGCGTCACGTTCTGCCAGGTCTTGCCGTCATCCGGCGTTACTTGAATGAAGGCGTCATCGGTGCCGATCCAGACGAGTGGCGCGCGAAGCGGCGACGGCGCGATCGTGTAAATGACGCCCCGTCGAACGCCGGCGCGCGGCGGAACATCCGCCGTGGCCGCCGCGTCCAAATTGGGCGGCACGCCGGGGTCTTCCCGCGTCAGGTCAGGGCTGATCTGCGCCCAGCTGTCGCCCCCGTTCGTCGTTTTGTAGAGATACTGATTGGCGAAGTACAGCGCATGCCGGTCGGCCGCGGAGAACACCAGCGGCTGGGTCCAGTCATGCCGGAACGGCCCTCCCTGCGCGCCTCGCTCCGGCGAGACGTTTCGGGATGCGCCGGTGGCGTTATTCCAGCAACTGACGGTGCCCCCGTATAAAAGCTCGGGATGCAGAGGGTCGGGCGCGGTGTAGCCGCTCTCGCCGCCGGCGCCCACGCCCGTCCAATCGTGCATGGAGATCACGGAATGGGGGCTGCGCACCGGCACGCCCACGGGGCCGCTGTCCTGCTGAGCGCCGGAGACCCAGTACGGGAATCGATAGTCGGCGGCGACGTGATAGAGCTGGGCGGTCGACTGGTTGTACCAAGAACTCCACGTCAGCGCGCCGTCGACCGTGACGATGGCTCCCTGATCGCTGGCGACGATCATGCGCGTTGGATCCTCGGGAGCTATCCAGAGCTGATGATAGTCGTCCCCGCCGGGCGCCCCTTTGATCGGGACCCAGCTTTTGCCTCCATCGACGGATTTGTAAAGCGCGGTATTGGAAACATAGACGATGTCCGGATCCTTCGGGTCGACCGCGAGCTTGCCGAAATACCAGCCGCGGCCCCAGATGCGATTGTCGCCCGAGATCCTTCGCCATGTCGCTCCGGCGTCATCGGAACGGTATAAGCCTCCATCCTTCGCATCAATAATGGCATACACCCGCATGGAATTCGTGGGCGCCACGGCGACGCCGCTGCGTCCGAAGTTTTCGGAGGGAAGGCCCGTCAGGAGTTGTCTCCATGTCGTCCCCCCGTCGGTGGACTTGAAGAGGCCGCCTCCGGGTCCGATGGACGGACCATAGACGTACCACGGGGGACGGCGAGTGGCCCACAGGGTCGCATAGATGATCTTCGAATTCCCCGGATCGAACGCAAGATCGGCGGCGCCAACGCCATCGCCCTTGTAGAGGACCTTTTGCCAGGTCGCGCCTCCGTCGCGTGAGCGATAAACCCCACGGTCCGGACTCGGCCCGTAGACATGGCCCAAGGCCGCGACAAAGACGATCTCAGGGTTCTTCGGATCGACCAGCACGCGCGCGATCTGACGTGTATTCTCCAGGCCGAGGGGCTTCCAAGTGTTCCCGGCGTCTGTAGATTTGTACATCCCGTTCCCGAACGAGATCGAGTCGCGCATGTCGCTTTCACCCGTGCCGACGTAAAGGACGTTCGGATTCGACGGGGCGACCCCTATGGCGCCGATCGAGGCGACCGGCTGCCCATCGAATATCGGCGTCCACGTGCGACCCGCATTCGTGGATTTCCACACGCCCCCGCAGACCGAGCCGTAGTAGAAAGTGTTCGGTTGTCCGGGCGCCCCGCTCACGGCGTTCACCCGGCCTCCTCGAAACGGCCCGATCAGCCGCCAGCGCAGCCCCGAGTAAAGACTCCGCGGAAGGGACTGCTGGGCGAAGGCAACGAACATGCCGTTCGCGGCGATCAGCGCGATCCCCAGACAGGCGGCCATCACGGTTCGTCGGAAAGTGGGCATTGTCGATTCTCCCTTCGTACGGCCCCATTCTCATGCTCCGGCCGCCATCCGGGGTCAAGGACGGTGGGCCGATTCTTTTTCCTAACCCTCCCTCACTGGAAGGTCAAGGTGAAGGCCAAGGTGAGTTTGCCTTGGGCCAAGCCGGCCGTGGGTGTCAGGTGGGTGCGGCTGCGGTGATTGCGCACGACCAATCGGCCGATGACATAGCCGAGGACGCCGCCCACGACCGAGTCCGAGAGCCAGTGCTTGTTCTCGGTCACCCGCGACAGCGCCACGGCCGTGGCCGTCGTATAGGCCAGGATGGGCACCCAGCCGCTCTCTCGATATTGCATGGCCACGACCGTGGCCAGGCTGAAAGCCGTGATCGCGTGTCCTGACGGGAAGGAATTGTATTCCCCCGACTGAGTCGAGTCGAACCTTTTGAAAAATCCGACCGGTCCGGACCAGTGGTCGACCCCGTCGGCCCAAAACGGGCGCTGCCGCCCGAATATCCCCTTCAGGAAGGTGACCAGGATCTCGCACTGCAGCATCGCACTGGAGGCCAGGACGGCGGTCTCGGTCGCTTTCGTGTCGCCGCCGATCAGGCCGACACCAAGGAACAACGCCGCCGTTCCCCAGGCCCCGTAGGACCCCATCTGCGTGATGACCGGGCTGACGCCGCGGACCCAGGCATGGGCCTCCCGATAATTCATGAAGCCCCGGTGGATCGACTCGTCGTTCGCGATGAGGAATCCGGTGAGGGCCGCCAAGCCCGCGATGGGCAGGATATCGCGGGTCCGGATGTGGGCCGGGTAGCTCCAGATCTGCCCGGCGTCTTTCAGAAAATCGCGGGAAATGGATCTGAGCGAAAATTGCCGCGACAGGCCGCTTTCAGGCTTACCGGGGGCTTGATCCCTCGCGGCGAGCTGGAGCGGGAGGGCGGCCAGCAAAAGGAGAGCCGCGGCCCAACTGCTGACCTTCTTCATCCTCATTTCGCCCTCTGGCCCTCATCCTAACCGAAAACCCGGGCAGTGTACATCCGGAAAGACGGAACAAATGGCGGTTCGGATCATAGCCCGAATTTTTTCCTCAGTTCCCTGTCGATTTCAGCCGCCGCCTTGGCGCCGATGCCCTTGCCGTCGGCCGGGGTTTTCCTCCGGCCTCCGGTGCTGCGTGACTTACGGGCCATGATATAGCTCGACGGCTGGATGGACGCGCCGTGAGCACGGCAGTTGTTGCCGACGTTATTATCGTCCGATACGACCGTGATATCGGATGTTCTGCCTTTATAGCCCCGGACGAACCGGATGATCTCGTCGTCGCCGCCATGGGGGGCCGGGGAGAAGATGCATCGGATCCCGGCCAAGCGCTGATCATGGCCTCCCGCGAATTTTTTATCGCCGTCGAAAACGATCACGCATTCGACTCCCGGATGAGTTTGGCTCCACGTCGAGATCTGAAGAGCGAGCCGGCTCCGCGCGTTTTCGAGCCCTGCGTCGAGGCTGGGCTTCAATTCCGGGACCCGGTTGATGACGTTGTAGCCGTCGATGAGGAGGATTTGGCGCGGGAACATGGGAGCTCCGCCGGAAAAGGCTTTACTCGCCCCCGATCTGCATTTCGACGATGCGGAAGGTCGGGGCGGCAAGGCTCCGGTTGAGGTCGAGGTCGTCGCCGACCATGTCGATCCCTTCGAGCATGGCGGCGGCCGTCGCGGCGATGGTCAGACCGCGGACGGGGTGGACGATCTTGCCGTTCTCGACCCAGAATCCGGCCGCGCCCCCGCTGAAATGGCCGGTCACCGGATTGATGCCATAGCCTGTCACCTCGCGCACGAGAAGCCCCCGCTTGGTGGCTTTGACGATGTCCTCGGGCTTGCTTTTTCCCGCGGCCATGTAGAAGTTGTGGGGCCCGATACCGGGCAGGGAGGTGAACGCGCCGCGCGAGGCGTTGCCCGTGCTGCGGACGCCGGCCCGGGCGGCGACGATGGTGTTGTACATGTAGCCGCGGAGGATCCCATTTTCGACGATGACGCGCGTCTGCTGGGGAACGCCTTCCCCGTCGAAAGGTGCGCTGGCCGGCCCCTTGGGGCGGAGGCCGTCGTCGGTCAGGGTCAGAAGATCGGAGCCGATCCTCTGGCCGACCTTTCCGGCCAAGAAACTGGCATTCTGGAGAACGCGTTCGCCGTTGACGGCGCCCAGGATCCCCCCGAGGAGAGCGTAGGCCACGTCGGGGTCGAAGATGATCGCGGCCTTCTGGGTCTTGATGGGCACGGCCCCGAGCATTTCCCAAGCCTTTTTGGCCGCGCGCTCAGCCACCTCTTCAACCGGTTTGAGGTCGGCGAAGAAGCGCCGGCCGCAGGATTCGCCCCCCGAGGAGCGCTCGTCTCCCTTGGAAGCGACGACGGAAACACCGTAGGAACAGCCGCTGGCCCGGTAGCTCTTGACGAGGCCGTGCGAGTTGGCCAGGGCGATCTCACCCTCCTCTTCCCCGTAGCCCGCGCCGTCGCTCAAGGTGATGCGGGCGTCCTTCATGGCCAGTTCTTCCGCCTTCGTGGCCAGGGCGACCTTCCGTTCCATCGGGATCCGCCCGATCTCGGGGTCGTGGAGAGGGCCGGGGTCCCCGACGCCCTTGTCGTCGGGCAGGACGTTCGTCGGGTCCGGTGTCGTGATGCGGGCGAAGGAGATGGCCCGGGCGATGGCTTCACCGCAGGTCTTCTCGTCGAGGTCGTTCGAGCTGGCGAAGGCCATGGCCCCTTTGACGAAGACCCGGAACCCGGCGCCATGACTCGACGACTCCTCGACGGTCTCGATCTCGCCGTTGCGGACGCGGACGCTCAGGTTCCTTCCCGATTCGATATAGACCTCCGCGGCGTCGGCGCCTCTTTTCCGGCAAACATCCACGTATTTTTGAGCCGTTTCCTTGATGTCCATCTGGTGCTCCTTTCCTTGGCCTTGCCGTTAGCGCGCACTTGAGCCGCCGACGTTGATGCCCCGGATCCTGACCGTCGGCTGTCCGGCCGTAACCTCGGCCTCTTGGCCCTTGCCGCAGATGCCCGGACCGAAGTCCAGGTTGTCGCCTACGGCGTCGATGTTCGAAATGACATCCAGGCAGTTGCCGATCAGGGTGGCCCCGCGGACCGGGGCCGTTTTCTTGCCCGCCTCGATGAGGTAGGCCTCGCGGCAGGTGAAGTTGAAGACGCCCGTCGCCGGGTTGACGCTCCCGCCGCTCAGGCTCTGGACGTAGAGCCCGTTCGGCGTCGAAGCCAGGATGTCGGCCGGGTCGTCCCGGCCCTTTTCGATGAAGGTGTTGGTCATCCGCGGGATGGGGATGTAGCGGAAGCTCTCCCGGCGGCCGTTGCCCGTCCGCTCCATGCCCAACTGCTTCGCCGAGAGGATGTCGGTCATGAACCTGACCAGCACGCCTTCCTCGATGAGGACGTTCCGTCGCATCGGCGTGCCCTCGTCGTCGAAGTTCGTCGTGCCCCGGAAATTGGGCAGGCTGCCGTCGTCGACCATAGTAAAGACGGAGCTGGCGACCTTTTGGCCCATCCGCCCGACGAAAACTCCGGTCTTCTGGGAAATATTGTCCGCCTCGAGGGGATGGCCGACGGCCTCGTGGACGAGGACCCCGCCCCAGCCGTTCTGCATGACGACGTCCATCCGGCCCGCCGGCGCGTCCTGGGCCTCGAGCATGGCGATCGATTCCCGGGCGCAGGTCCGGGCCACTTCCTCGGGCGTGACCTCGTCGAAAACCTCGATGCCGGAATGGCGGCTGAGGCGCTCCCGCCCCATGTGGGATGTCTTGTCGCCGGCGCCGAGCGTCTGGACGATGAAAAAGATCAGGGGCAGCTCGTCCGTCAGGAAGAGCCCTTCGCTGTTGGCGACGACGCGGCCGCGGACCTCGTCGTAGTAGTCGATCGTGGCCATTTTTATCCTCGGGTCGTAGGCCAGCGCGGCTTCGTCGGCCCGTTTCATGATCTCCAGCCTTTTTTCGTCCGCGACCTCGCCGAGCGGCACCTTGACCGTGATGAAGGAGGGGCGCTTGCCTTCACGGACGGGGACGGGCGCGGTCGTCGCGCCGCCCCGGGCTATGGCCGAGGCTGTCTCGGCCGCGCGCAGGAGGGCCTGCTCGGAAAGCTCGTCCGTATAGGCGAATCCCGTCTTGTCCCCGGCGATGACGCGGACGCCGGCGCCGCGGCTGACGCCGAAGACGGCGCTCTTGAATTTGGACTCTTCCATCAGGATGCTGCGGGAAACGCGGTTTTCCGCATAGACCTCGGCGAAATCGCCGCCCCTGTCCAGGGCTTTGCGGATGACCCTGTCGAGCATCGTCTTGTCCAGAGCAAGCGGCCCGTCCCGACGTCCCGCTTTGACGCAGGACATGATCGATGGCGCGGCGGCCAGCACGACGCCGCCCTTCAGGCCGAGCTCGAGGAACCTCCGACGAGGCATGCCGTCCGTGACGAATCTTCTAACGCTCATGGTCCTCCCCTCAAGTCTCTTGGAATCCGTGACACACGGCAGCGTTCCCCGGATCCCGCGGAACGATGGGCGTCGCGATACATGCCCGGGCATTATAACCCAAAGCCGTTCGATGAGGGAAGAATATCAGGGGATATAGTATAAGATTAAGACCCGGTCCGGGCGAGGACGTGACGGTCTTCGACCCGCTTCGTGAGGCCCGTCTTATCGAAATGCTCCAGGATGGCCTGGGCGTATTTCCGGGACAGGCTCAGCCGGTCGCGAAGCTCGGCGATGGTGACGCTACCGCGGCGCTCGATCAGGCCGGCGACAGCCTCCCGCGCCGCTTTGAGGGCTTCCCGGTGATAGGTCACCTTGGGCGACAGCCGGACGAGCCGGCCGTCGCGGATGAGACCGTCCAAGATCTTCTTGAACGAGGAGGGATTCATTTCGAGCCGGACGCGAACCTCCTCCTCGAGAGGGGCCGAGAAACGCGCGCTCAGGAATGCGCCCTCGAGCCGGGCCCGGAATTCGTCGTCGACCGGATTGGCCTTCACTTCCCGGCCGACGAGGCTGATCTCAGCCTCTTCGCGGGTGAGGACGCCTTTGCCGATGAGATCATCGAGAATGAGCTTGAATGTCGGAGCGTCGCTTTCCTTGAGAAATTCCGACCGGACGTCGGAAAAAGGCATGGTTGGGCGGAAGGGGTTCGTCTCGAAATAGGTCTTAATGCCGGCGATGAGTTCGTCGGCGAGGCGCGCGTATACGGTTTTGTGGAGATACTTCTCCGGCTTCTCGTGGACGATGGCGACGAGGCTCCCTTCGGAGAGAAGTTCGGCCGCGACTTCGGCGACCTCGGGTTCGGCGCGACCGAGCTTAAGGGAGATCTCGTGAACGCCTTGCGGGGCGCCGTCCGACTGAATGAACACCTGCTCGACGGCGTCGCGCGCCGTTCCGCCGAGCTTCCCCAATCCCTCGAGGACCCGGCCGCTGAAACGCTTGTGCTTTCCGGGGCTGGCGTCGAGGACATGACCGCCGCCGATGGTCACGAGCGGGGAGAAGGAGCGGATGACGAACCGGTCCCCGGGGAGGGCGACGGTCGGCCTTTCGAGGACGAATTGGACGGGGGAGGAGGCGCCGGGGGCGATCGTCGGACCGCCGAGAATGGCCAGACGGGCCATGACCTCGTCCGTGCCGATGTGGAGCCGGACACGCTCGCGGTGCTTGATCTCGCGGCCGGCGCTTTCGAGGACGTCGAGATGGGCGTCGAGGCGCGCGGTCGGGACGAGCGAGCCTTCGGCCGCGGCCACCTGGCCGCGCCGGAGGTCTTCTTTCCGGACGTCCTGGAGGTTGAGAGCCGTCCGTTTTCCGATGCCCGAGACCGCGGCCTTGGAGTTATGGACCTGGAGCCCGCGGACGCGGGTCTTCAGGCCTTCGGGATAGATCTCGATCCGGTCGCCCGCCTTGACCGTTCCGGACAGGATCGTCCCCGCGACCACGGTCCCGAAACCATGCATGGTGAAGACGCGGTCGACGGGCATGCGGAAAACCCCGCTGTCCGGCCGCGGCGCGACGCGGCGGCCGAGTTCCTGGAGCGTCGCTTTGACTTCGGCAACACCCGCCCGCGTCACCGCCGAGACCGGGAGGATGGGCGCCTCGGCCAGGAACGAGCCGCGGACGAAGTCCCGGACCGCGACCGTGAGCTCGGCGACGCGCGCGGCGTCGACGAGATCGGACTTGGTCAGGGCGACCGCGCCGAGTTTGATGCCGAGGAGCTTGAGAATGTCGAAGTGCTCGCGGGTCTGGACCGAAATGCCTTCATCGGCGGCGATGACGAACAGGGCCGCGTCGACGTTGCTCGCCCCCGCGGCCATGGTCTTGACGAACTTCTCGTGGCCCGGGACGTCGATGAAGACGATCTGCTTGGCGTAGTCCGGGTCGTCGAGGAAGACGAAGCCCAGCTCGATGGTCATGCCGCGGACTTTTTCCTCGGGCAGGGTGTCGGGATCGGTCCCGGTCAGGGCCCTGACGAGCGCGCTCTTGCCGTGGTCGATGTGCCCGGCCGTGCCGACGATGACGTGGTCCATGTCCGGTATTTTCAGGCGCGCGGAGCTTTCCCCCGGAGGACGATCTTCGCCCGGCCCTTGCGGGTGACCCGGCCGATGACCGCGGCGCTCTCGACGCCTTTCTTGCGGAGCGTCGCGAGGAGGGCGGCGGCCCTGGACTTGCGGACGACGATGAGAAGCCCGCCCGAGGTCTGCGGGTCGTAGAGGAGCGTCTCGAATTCTTCGGCGACTCCCTTGGCCCTTTTGACGAAGGCCGAGGCGTACTCCCGGTTGCGCTCGACCGCCCCGGAAATGACCCCCTGGCGGATGAGGTCCATGACGCCCGTGAAGACGGGGATGGCTTCGCCGTAAACTTCGACTTCGACGCCGCTCTGGGCGGCGATCTCTCCGAGATGCCCGGCCAGCCCGAACCCGGTGATGTCGGTCGCCGTGGTCACGCCGGCCGCGGTCATGGCCTCGGCGGCGGCGCGGTTGAGCTCGCGCATCGACCGTTCGGACTCGGCCAGGCCGTCGGCCGGGGCCCGGTCGATCTGGCGGGCGAAGCTCAGCGTGCCGGTGCCGATGGGCTTGGTCAGGATGAGGACGTCGCCGGGCTTGGCCCTGCTGTTGACGGTCATCTTGTCGGGATGGACGACGCCGGTCACGGCGAAACCGAACTTGATCTCCCGGTCCTTGATGCTGTGGCCGCCGAGGACGGCGACTCCGGCTTCGCCGAGCTTGTCGATCCCGCCCTGGAGCAGCTTATTCATGATCCGGGGGCTGAGCTTGTCGATGGGGAAGGCGATGATCGAGAGGGCCGTCAGGGGTTTGCCGCCCATGGCGTAGATGTCGCTCACGGAATTGGCGGCGGCGATCTCTCCGAAGGCGTAGGGGTCGTCGACGACGGGCGTGAAGACGTCGACTGACTGGACGAGGGCCATTGTCGGCGTGAGCTTATAGACACCGGCGTCGTCGCAGGTGTCGGACGAGACGAGGACGCGCGGGTCGACGGCGCGGGGGAGGCCGGAGAGGGCCCGCTTGAGGTCCTCCTGGCCGATCTTCGAAGCGCAGCCGGCGTTCTCGACGAGCGTCGTCAGGGCTACGTCCTCGGGGGCGTCCTCTTCGCGCTCGCCGGCGCAGAGGCAGACGTTCTTCTGCTTGAACAGGTCGCAGGGGCAGGGCTCTTTCGGGTTGCAGATGCAGTGGCCGAGCTTGATCGAACGGCCCATGATCATCTTGCGCTTGACGTAGTCGATCACCTGTCGTGGATCCCTTCAGAACGGGGACACGTACCCGAGGTACATGTCCCCATCTGGCGAGCCGTCCCTCTTTCGAGCAGTAACGTTTTTTGTCTCATCGAAGCAGCTCGACCAGGGCCCTTTCGACGACCGCGTCTTCGGTCGGCTGGATCGTCCGGAGATCGAAGACGACGGCGTCTTTGTGGATGCGGGCGAAAACGGGAGGTGTGAAGAAACGGAGCTTCCGGGCCAGGCCCTCGGCGGAGATGCCGATGGGCCGGACGGACAAGACCTTGGTCGGCAAGGTCTCGATCGGCGCCGCGCCGCTTCCGACCTGGGATTCGCCGTCTTCGATCGAGATCGCGACATCGGCGGAGAGGGTTTTGCGCAGGGAGGCGGCGAGCTTCTTGGCCCGGCGGCCGAGTTCGTCCGGCGTCAGGGCCAGCATCCGGTAGATGGGGTGGCGGGTGGCGAGCTTATCGGGCGCGAGGAAGAGCCTGAGCGTCGCTTCGAGGCCGGCGAGTGACAGCTTGCCGCAGCGGAAGGCCCGGGCCAGAGAATTATTCTTGATCTTCTGGATCCAGACCGCCTTGCCGACGATGATGCCGCACTGCGGGCCGCCGATGAGCTTGTCGCCGCTGAAGCAGACGACGTCGGCTCCGGACCGGACGCTGGCCTGGACCATGGGCTCGGAGGCGAGGCCGTAGTCCTTGAGGTCGACGAGGGCCCCGCTGCCGAGGTCGTCGACGACGGGCACGCCGCGGTCGCGGCCGAGGGCGACGAGCTCCTCGATCCCCGGCTCTTCGGCGAAACCGATGATGCGGTAATTGCTGTGGTGGACGCGGAGGATCGCCCCGGTCGACTCCGTGACGGCCTCGTGGTAGTCGCGGAGGTGGGTCCTGTTGGTCGTCCCGACCTCGCGGAGGATGGCGCCGCTCGTGGTCATGACGTCGGGCATGCGGAAGGAACCTCCGATCTCGACGAGCTGGCCGCGCGAAACGACCACCTCTTTGCCTTTGGCCAGGGTGTTCAGGATGAGGACGGTCGCGGCGGAGTTGTTGTTGACCACGGTCGCCGCCTCGGCGCCGGTGAGCTCCCGGAGAAGGCCCTCGACGTGGCGGTCGCGGGAGACTCGCTTACCCCTCTCGAGATCGAGGGCGAGGGTCGAATAGCCGAGGGCGACGGCGTCGAGGGCTTCCCGGGCCGATTCGGACAGGACGGCCCGGCCGAGGCCCGAGTGCATGACGATGCCCGTGGCGTTGACGGCGGGGGAGAGGGACGGCGCGAACTTCTTTTCTAGGCGGCCGCGGAGGCGGGTGACGAGGTCCTCCGCCGAGATGTCGGACGCGACCGCGCCGCCGGCAGCGGACGCGGCGATCGCGGCCCGGGCCTCTTCGAGAACGGCCCGCGCTTCGGCCACGACGATGTCACGGCCGAACTTTTCGACGAGCCCGAGGACGGCGTCTTCGCGGAGCAGGGAATCGACGGACGGGATCTTCCGGAAGGGCGCGTTCGGCGTCGTGTCTGTCATCTCGGCTTCGGACCGGTGCCGGCACTCACTTTTGGAGGGACTTGAAGGGGAGCTTATCGAAGATCTCGGGATGGATGTCGGCCCCGCCGGTCTTGGCGACCGGGATGGCGATCTCGAAAGCGAGCTCCTTCGGCGGCAGACAGGACGTGTTGTCGCAGGCCTGGTAGCTCAGGATGGCCTTGAGGGTCTTGGCCCCGGGGGCGAGGCCGTCCTTGGCTTTGAGGAGGAGGCCGAGCACGGCCTCCCCGTCATACACGACGAGATCGGCCTCCGAGTAGGAGTAACGGGCCCGGCGGCCGGTCGGGTAATAGATCTCGACGACTTCGAACTCGGGGTCGTCCTCGATGCTGATGGACGTCGGGAACATGAACTCGTCGAGGGGAGCGTTGTCGTTGATGTGATAGCCGGCCTGGACCTTGAGGATGACCGCGGCCTTGAAGGTTTCGCCGGGGCGGACCACGTCCCTGGACAGAGCGATTTTGACCTCGACGACCTGCTCGTTCTCCTGGGCCGCGAGGGTCGGGGCGAGAACCAAACTCAGGGCGAGAACGGCCGTAATGAGCATAGGATCCTATTGTTCCCGGGGAATGGCGAAGACGGGCACCCGGCTGTGGGCGACGACCTTCTCGGTCGTGCTCCCCAGGAAGAACCGGGCCAGTTTATGCACTGTCGTGGACATGACGATGAGGTCGAACTTGTGGGTTTCGGCGTAGTCGATGATCCCCTCATAGCTGTGGACGGCCTTGGTGACGTCCTCGGTGATCTCGACGTCTTCGTGTTCCCTTTTCTTGCGGGCCTGGAGCTTTTTGAGGACGGCGGCGAACATATCGTCGGTCAGCCGGAACTCGTGGCCGAAGAGCTCGAGGACATAGAGGAACTTGAGGCTCGCGCCGAGAGCCTTGGCCAGTTTCCACGCGTGGTCGCGCTCGATGTCCTCCTCGACGGTGAAGTCCGTCGGGACGAGGATCTGCTTGATGGCCTCCGGCCGGGCCTTGGTCCCCTTGGTCACGAGCACCGGGACGTGGGCGCTCCGCAGTATCTGGTGGGTGACGCTGCCGATGAGGTTCTGCTCGCGGCCGGAGATGCCCTTCCGGCCGACGACGATGAGGTCGGCGCCTTCCTGCTTGGCCGTCTCGAGAATGACCTTGGACGCCGAGCCTTCACGGATGACGACCTTGTCGGGGCAAACGCCTTCGGTCTTACAGACGTGGTCGAGCTGGGCCTGGGCGCTTATCTTGGTGCCTTCGATCTTGCCGGCCAGATCGGCCTGGGCTTGGGGCCAAAGCTCATAGAGAGCGGGCGAAAAATCGGGCACGACATGAAGGGCCGTCAGCTTGGCCCCGAATGTTTTCGCGAAGAAATTGGCGTACGCCAGGGCTTCCTTCGACTCTTCGGAAAAATCCGTGGCCCAGAGGACATTCTTAATGTGATGGGTCATTCTTCTCTCTCCTCCGTTTAAGGGGTAGTTTCAGTTTACACAGGACCGGGCAAAAAGGGAAGAGGGGCGGCCCTCAATATTTCTGCCAGTCCGGCTTGTGGTCGCGGACCCAATTGTAGTAGTCGGCCATCTTCAGCTCCGCGGCGGCCTCCTTGTCGAGGATGATGACCGTCCTCGGGTGCATCTGGAGGACGGAGCCGGGGACCATGGCCGTGACCGGGCCCTCGACCATCCTGGCCACCGCCGCGGCCTTTTTCTTCCCGAAGGCCAGGAGCAGACACATCTTGGCATCCGTGATCGTGCCCAGGCCCATCGTGATGACATGCGTCGGGACGTTCTCCCGCCCGCCGAACCCGGCCGCGGCCGTGAGCCGGGAATCGTCGGTCAGGGTCTTGATCCGCGTCCTCGAGGAAAGCGACGAGGACGGCTCGTTGAAGCCGATGTGGCCGTTCGTTCCGAGGCCCAGGACCTGGACGTCGATGCCGCCGGCCGTGCGGATGGCCTGCTCGTACTTCCTGCAGGCGGCGGGGATGTCGGCGGCCATGCCGTCCGGGATGTTGATCCGCTCCTTGGGCATGTTGATGTGGCTGAAGAGGTGGGCCCACATGTAGCTGTGGAACGACGAGGGGTGCGACGGGGGGATGCCGATATATTCGTCGAGGTTGAAGCTGGTCACGTCGCCGAAATCGAGACCCGTATCCCCGTGCACGGCGACGAGGTTCCGGTAGAGCTGGAGCGGCGTGTTGCCTGTGGCGAAGCCGAGAACGGCATGGGGCTTTTCCCGGACGAGGCGGGCGACGATGCGGGCCGCGATCTGGCTGGCCTGCTGACTGTCGGGCTGGATGATGACTTCCATGGGACACTCTTCCTTTCCGGGGGCGCGGTCAGCGCTTCTTGATCCAGTATTTCTTGATCTTCTCCGCGACGCTCGCGCGGAACTTGTCCACGTGAGCGAGGACGAAATCCTCGACGTCGACGCGGTCGTCGAGGACGAGAGGCGTCAGGTCCATGGCGAACCAGAGTTCTTCGGCCCCGCCGGTTTGGTGCGACTGGAAATAGCTGGCGTTGGCCCGGCGCCGCCCGATCGTCGCCAGGTCGTAGCGCTTGCCGCCCTCGACCTGGGAGTCGTAGACGCCGATCAGGGCCATGGACAGCGTTTCTCGGCGGCTGACATCGAGCGGGACCTTGTCCCCGTCGTCCATCCAGTCGAGCCCGCGCCAGACCTCGCACCCGTAGACCGTCTTGGGGCGCCCGGCGGCGGGCAATTCGCGCAGGGCCGCCAACGCGGTGAAGACGACGGCCAGATGCGTGTCGTGCTTATCGGCCGGGTTGTGGGTGTAGACGACCTCGGGCCGGGCCTCCCGGAGGACCTGGACGAGGTCCGACTTCAGCCGGGACGTCGCGACGTCCTTGATCTCCGCGCTCGAGTAGTTGAGCTGGACGAGGGCGCCGTAGTTGCCGAGGATGGCCGCCTTTTCCTGCTCCCGCCGGCGGAGCGCGGCCATGGCTTCGTCCGTGAAGGTAGCGTACTCGCCCGTCCGGGGGCTGCCGCCGCCGTTCGCGCAGATCACGCCTCCGAACCAAAGGTCTTGTCTGTTGAAGCATTTCTCGATGCCGTGGAAGGCCATGATCTCGAGGTCGTCCTGGTGGGCTCCGATCCCGAGGTGGGTGATGCGCCGGAACGCTTCCCCGGAGGCGAGGCCGTCGGGGACGAAGACGGAGGCGTCGGGTTTGACGAATTTCATGAAAGCCCTCCTGGGGCGGCGCCGGTCTCCCGTTTGGCGATCTCGGGCAGGCTGGCCGCCGCGACGGCCTGCCCCACGCGCCGGCTCTTCTCGTCGAGGAGGTGGAGACGGACGCGGGCCGCCGTTTCCGGGAACTCGGCTTTCAGGACCTCGGCCGCCTTGTCGACGATGATCTTGCCCCCCGGCCCGGACATGACCCGGCCGAGGACGAGCAGGTTCGAGAATCTATAGAAGACCTGGTACCAGGGGATCGTGAAGCCGAGAGTGACGCCGATCGTTTCGAAGATCGCTCCGGCCCGCTCGTCGCCGCGGTCCATGAGGGACTGGATGTCCTCGAGCCGGTCGGGCAGCGTCATCGCGTCCGTGAAAGATATGCCCGCCGTCCGGGCGAGCCTGTTCACGGCCTGCTGGGAAAAATAGTTGGCCCCGACGCCCCGGTCCCCGGACCACTCGTCGACGGCCGCTTCGGGGTTGAGGTCGACGGGTACGAAGGCGAGCTCGTCCAGCCAGCCCGGGATGTGGCCATCGATGTCGAGGAAGCCGGCCGCTTCGCTCGAGCCCATGGCCATGCCGAGGATGCCCGTCTCGCCGAGCGAGAGCATCCCGGCCAGGGCCGTGACCTCGCCGTCGTTGAGGACCTCGAAGGGGACGTTCCATTCCTTTCCCAGCCTTACGAAGATGTCCTTGACCTTTTTCTCGAAGACGTCCTCGGGCACGGAACGGAAAAGGGAGGCGATGCGGACCCGGTTCCGGATGATGACGCCGGCCGAACTGCCGCCGATCGCGTCCACGCGGGGGAGACGCGCGGCCGCCTTTTTCAAGCCATCCCGGATATGGCGGAAGTGGTATTCGGGGTCGGCTTCGGCTCCCGGTGTCCAGGGGAACTCCTCGCTGTAGACGGCCTGGCCCTCGATCACGGCGGCGACCTTGTAGTCGCTCGCGCCGAGGTCGAACCCGATCCGGCAGCCGTCGAGATGGCCGCCCGGGAAACGGACCGCCTCCCTGGCCTCGGGGAAGGTGGCCGGGTTGTGGAGGACGACCTCGAAAGACCGTTGATAGGCCCGGCTCATGGTCCGGACGTCGAAAGCCCGGGTGCCCTTCTCGGAATATTCGGCCTTGAGGCGCTTACCGATCGCCGCCGGGCCGAGGAAGTGGACGCGCCAGCCGCCCCGCGACCAGAGCAGGAACTTGACCAGCCTCTCGACGATGAGATAAGTGGCGGTCGGATCGG
This sequence comes from uncultured Eubacteriales bacterium, assembly GCA_964652895.1. Lineage (GTDB taxonomy): Bacteria > Acidobacteriota > Aminicenantia > Aminicenantales > Saccharicenantaceae > RBG-16-66-30. The sequence goes on along the minus strand of CAZZCH010000056.1, from coordinate 1,581 downwards.
CGTCAATCTCGGGCACGCGTGTGACGAAAACCGAGACGAGGCCCTCTTCGCGCTCGACCGCGACACGAAGCAGTGCGGCGCCCGCCCTCTTGGCCCGGTCGAGATATTCGCGCCAGGAAAAGATGATGGGCCGGAAGCCCGGGTCAAAGGGAGGACAAAGCGTCATTTCGCCTTGAACTCGACTTTCACGGGAACGAGAAGCCGGCGGGCCAGCTCTTCGACCTTGATGGCCCAGTTCTTGGCCGCGGGGACGCCCGGCGAAGTGATGCCCTGCTCCCAGGAGCCGACGACCCAGTGGGTCAGCTTCGCGCCGGCCGGGCCCTTGAGTTTGACCGACCGATCGAGGTCCGTCTCTTCCATCCCCGCGAAATCGGCGGGGCGGAAGATCGCGGCCAGGCCGATCTCCCCGGCGTTCTTGGCGCCCTTGCCCCAGGCGGCGAGGAAACCCTTGTCCTTGTCGAGCGTAAATGTTTCGCCGGCCAGTTTCTGGATCCCCGGCCCGTAGACGATAGGTCCGGACGCCTTTGAAGTGATGACGATATCTTGGCGGGAGGCGACGTTGTCGGCGAAGGCCGAGAAGAAGGCCGTCAGGCCGTCCCCGTCGAGGGGCGTGCTCAGACCGGAGAATTCGGCTTTGACCATGGCTCGGACCGGACCCGGCGAGATAACGGTCATCTTGGCCTGGGGGGTCCAAGCGCCGAAGAGCGGGACGCGGACGTCCCCGTCCCAGAGGCTCAGGCCGCCGAGCCCGGCCGACTCCCCGGCGTCGACGACGTCCATACCCCAGCCCTGGGGCCGGTTTTCCGTGGTCGGGAATTTTTTCAGGATGAGCCCGGCCGCAAGCTTGCCGTAAAACTCGATCCGGCCGTCGACGAACTTGTAGGCGGCCAGGTTCGATTCCCAGCCGGCCTCGGCGCCTTCGGCTTCCCAGCGGGAGCGGGCGTAGGCCTTCTGGACCGGCATGAGCTGGAAGCTGCGGGTGGGCGAGTAGTAGCAGACGAGCCGGGTCGTCGACGACGGCGGCAGGGTCCGGACGAGGACGATCTCGTCGTGGTAGCGGTCCTTGTCGAGGTCGTCGGCTTGGGTGACGACGAGCGTGTAGTTGCCGGCCTTCTCCTCGAAAAGGGCGTAATTGTAGGTGTTGAAATCGGCGGCGACGGAGGCCCGGATCCCGGCGACGTCGATGACGACGGCGTGGTTCTCGAGGACAAGCGGGGAGGGGTTCGTGATCTCGACGACGAATTGTTTCTTGAACCCGAGGATCTTCGGGTCCTGGGCCTGGGCGGCGGCCCAGCCGGCCGCGACGGCGGCCATGATGATAAAGGTCATAAGCCGTTTTCCGGCGTTCACTGTCTGAGGCATCGGCGGGGTCTCCTTTCCGGCGGAAGGTCCGTGCCCTATTTTACTCCAAATCGGGGTTTCCAACGAAACGCCGTTCATTCTACTCTCTTGCGCCCGAATTGCAAGATGCGGCCTCGGGGACCATCCTCATTCGCTGCGGTGATTTTTCACGCCGGTCAGCGCACCGGACTCGGCACCAAAACAACTCGCTCGGCGTGCGCTACGCCGAGCTCAAACACG
>CAZZCH010000055.1:0-23042 GCA_964652895.1 uncultured Eubacteriales bacterium | reverse complement strand
ACACCTGGCCGGCTTCCCTCGGAACAGCTGGCCGGGATCATCGGAATACGCACGTAGTGCCCCAACGTTGAATGGGAATAGCTTCCCATAAGGCCCATTATGAAAAAGATAGGGCATTGATTGAGATCGTGTTTCTCGGCACATCGGGGTACGTTCCCACTCCGGAGCGGGACAACGCTTCTTTCGTCTTGACGGCGGGGGAGACCTCGATTCTTATCGACTGTCCGGGGAGTCCGCTCCGGAAGCTGGCTGCGGCCGCGGTCAAGCCGCTCGACGTCGAGAGCGTCTTCATCACTCACATCCATGCCGACCACGTTTACGGCCTGCCGACCCTCGTCCACGGGCTGATGCTCCGGGACCATGTCTTCCGGCTCTTTGGCTCTGCCGAGACGGTCGATCTCTGCCGGCGGCTCCTCGACCTTTTCGGACTCCGGGAGCCGAAATACAAGACGCGCGTCGAATTCGTGGTACTTTCTTCTGGAGAGAGAAAGAATGTCGGCCAGGGAGTCGACGTGACAGCTTGGAGCGTGCCGCATCAGCCTTCTTCGCTGGCCTTCGAATTCCGTGTCGGTCCCGGGGCGAAGAGGGTCGTCTTTTCGGGCGACACGCCCGTTCATCCCGCGCTCTTCGAAGCCGCCCGGGGCGCGGACGTGCTCGTCCACGACTGCGGAGCGCCGGCGCGGTTTTTTGAAAAGTACCCCGTCCTGAAGTCCGTGCACACGAGCGCCCTCGATTTGGGAGAGTGGAGCGAAAGGGCGGGGGTCCGGCTTTTGGCCCCGGTCCATTTTCTGACCGAACTCGATTTCGAAGTCGGCGAGATGGAGAAGGAGATCAGGGCGCATTTTACGGGCCGACTCTTCATGCCGTCCGATATGGATAGGGTCGTGGTCGAGTGACGCAAAGTTCAGCCGGCCTCGCTCTGAGCTTTTCCCTGGCCCTGGGATTTGTCTAGGGCTGCTAGGCGCCTCCGGAGGAAAACATGGTCGACCTCGCATTGATAAACGGGAAAGTCTGGACGGGCGACCCCGGCCGCCCCTGGGCTGAAGCCGTGGCTGCCCGAGGCGATAAGATCTTTGTGGTCGGGACGACGGCGGAGATCCGCGAGACGGCTCCGTCGGGGACGAAGACCGTCGACCTCGGCGGGGCCCTCGTCTTGCCCGGTTTCATCGACAGCCACACGCATTTCCTGGCCGGCGGCTTCGCCCTGAAGAGCCTCCAGCTCCGGGCGGCCCGGAGCCGCGAGGAGTTCGTCACCCTTATAGCGGCCAAGGCGCGGGAGCTCGGAAAAGGCCGCTGGGTCGTCAACGGCGACTGGGACCACGAGATGTTCAGCCCTCCGGAATTGCCCCGCAAGGAATGGGTCGATGCCGTGACCGGCGACAATCCGGTCTGCGTCAGCCGGATCGACCTTCATACGGTCCTGGCCAATAGCCTGGCCTTGAAGATCGCCGGCATCACGAAGGACACGCGGGCGCCGGCCGGGGGAGAGATCGTCAAGGACCCGGTGACCGGAGAGCCCACGGGGATCCTCAAGGACGCAGCGGCGGACCTCGTCACCGCGAAGATCCCCGAGCCGTCCTTTGCGGGGAAGCTTGAGGCGGCCGAAGCCTCCCTGCGCCACGCCGCCGGGAACGGCGTCACTTCGGTCCACGAGATGGCCGATGCGGCGAGCTTCGAGGTCTTCGAGGAACTGGCCAAGCAGTGCCGGCTGACGGCCCGCGTTCATGTCTACATCCCCATTACCGAAGTCGACACGCTCGTCCGGCTCAAGCTCAAATCGCCGGACGGAAGCCCGTATCTCAAGCTGGCCGGCCTGAAGGGGTTCGTCGATGGTTCTCTCGGCTCGGCCACGGCCTATTTCTTCGAGCCTTACACGGACGACTCGGGGACGTCAGGCCTTCTCCACGGGCAGATGTTTCCCGAAGGCATCATGGAAAAGAGGATCATGGAGGCGGACCGGGCCGGCCTCCAGCTCGCGATCCACGCCATCGGCGACAGGGCCAACAGCCTGCTCCTCGACATGTATGAAAAGGCCGTCGCCGCGAACGGCCCCCGGGACAGGCGCTGGCGGGTCGAGCATGCCCAGCACCTGAGGCCGGCGGATATCTCGCGGTTCGGGCGGCTGGGCCTCGTCGCCTCCGTCCAGCCCTACCATTTGGTCGACGACGGCCGCTGGGCCGAACGGAAGATCGGTCTGGAGCGGGCCCGGACGACCTACGCTTTCGAATCCCTGCGCCGGGCCGGAGCGACGCTCGCCTTCGGCTCCGATTGGACCGTCGCGCCCCTGAGCCCGGTCTTGGGGATCCACGCCGCGGTGACCCGCCGGACCCTCGACGGGAAAATGCCCGGCGGCTGGATACCCGAGGAAAAGGTCTCCGTCGAGGAGGCCGTCCGAGCCTATACGATCAACGGCGCTTACGTGGAGTTCGCCAAAGCGGCCAAGGGTTCGATCCAAGCGGGGAAGCTGGCCGACATGGTCGTCCTCGACCGGGACATCTTCACCATACCGCCCGAAGAGATCGCCGCCGTCAAGGTCGCGCTGACTGTCTTCGACGGGAAGATCGTTCACGGGAAAGATTGAAGGAGAACCTCAATGCCGGAACCGAAGCTGTTCACCCCCGAGCCCGGGCACATCGGGACGGACGAGTCGGGCAAGGGGGATTTCTTCGGGCCCCTCGTCATCGCCGCCTTCTTCATGCCCGCCGGCCAAGAGGAGGTCCTGCGCGAGCTCGGGGTCAAGGATTCGAAAAGGACCTCGGACGCCCGCTGTCGTGAGATCGCCGAAATCCTCAAGAAGGGCTACCCGTACCATTCCGTGATCGCCATCGGACCGGAGAAGTACAACGAGCTCTACGGCAAGCTCCGCAATCTCAACCGACTGCTCGCGTGGGGCCATGCCCGGGCCATCGAGAACATCCTCGAGCGGATCTCGGCCGGAAAAGCGGTCACGGACCAGTTCGGCGACGAGAAGTTCGTCCGCAACGCCCTGCTCAAGAAGGGCCGCGAGATCGAGCTCGTTCAAATGCCCCGGGCCGAGGATGACGCCGCGGTCGCGGCCGCGTCCATCCTGGCCCGGGCGGAGTTCCTGACGCGGCTCCATTTCCTGTCGAAGGACGTCGGGGTCGATCTGCCCAAGGGCGCTTCAGACATCGTCGAGGCGGCCGCGGTCAAGCTTGTCCGCGCGAAAGGGGCGGGCGTGCTCGAAAGGGTGGCCAAGACCCATTTCAAGACGACCGTCCGCGTCCTGGCCGCCGCCGGGGTCGCCAGGCTCGTCTGATATGATCGTTCTGGCCAAGATCGGGCTCGTCGTCGCCCTCCTGCTCGTCCTCATCCGGCTGAAGTGGGACCTCGGCCTGGTCCTCTTCCTCAACACCTGCCTCACGGCCGTCCTCTTCGCCATGAAGCCCGCCGCCTTTGGACGGGCCGTCCTGACCGGGGTGACCGCCTGGGAGACGCTCGAGCTTGCCGGGATCATCGTCCTCGTCCTCTACCTGGGGGAGTTTCTCCAGACGAGCGGGGCGTTCAAGACCATGGTCGACGCCTTGAAGAACCTTGTCCGGGACGATCGCCTCATCCTGGCCATCCCCTCGGCGTTCATCGGCCTTCTCCCGATGATGGCCGGGGCCATGATGGGCGCTCCCATCGTCGACGAGGCGGGCCGCCGCTGGAACCTCGAACCGGCCTGGAAGACCTTCTTCAACTACTGGTTCCGCCACATCTGGGAATACTGGTGGCCGCTCTACCTCAACATCATCCTGGCGGCGGCCGTCTTCGACGTTCCCGTTTGGAAAGTCAGCCTCGCCCAGGCGCCGTTCACCCTGGTCGCTTTCGGAGCGGGGCTCGTCGTCCTCTACAGGAAGCTGCCGCGCCTGCCGCGGGAAAGAGAGAACCGCGGCTCGTGGAAGGATGTCGGGCTCGTCGTCTTCAGTATCTGGCCGATCGTCCTGACCATCGTCCTCATCTTCGCCGTCCGGATGAACATGCTCCTGGCCCTGGCCGTCGCCTCCGTCCTGACCCAGGTCACGGCCCGGATGGACGTCAAGACCAGGTGGGGCATCATCGTCCGCGGCTTCTCGCCGAAGATCGTTTGGCTCATCTTCGCCCTGATGGCCTTCAAGAAGGTGCTCGAGGTCTCCGGGGCTCTCGACGCGGTCGTCCGTGTCGTCCCGCCCCACGGCCTGTCGGCCTATGTCCTCCTCTTCGCCGCGCCGTTCGTCGTCGGGCTGCTGACGGGCGTCAACCAGGCGTTCGTGGCCATCTCGTTCCCCCTCCTCGTCTCCGTCGTCGGGACGGGAACGCCCGACATGGTCCTCATGACCTTCGCTTATGTCAGCGGGTTCGTCGGGATCCTTCTCTCACCGGCCCATCTCTGCCTCGCCCTGACGGCCGATTATTTCAAGGCGGAGATGCGGGACGTCTACAGGATCCTCGTCTGGCCCGTGGCCGCCGTCTTCGGCGCGGCCCTCCTCGAAGTTTTGGTTTTCCGCGTTTTCTGAACGGGGACATGTACCTGCGGTACATGTCCCCATTCCCGGGCCTTCTTGATATAATGACGGCGGACGAAGATCCCGATCCCAGGAGCGGTGCCATGCCCGAGACGAAGCGGCTATATTTCGAGGACGTCTATCTCTTGGAGTTCGACGCCGAGGTCGTGGTGAGGACGGAGCACGAAGGGCTTCCCGCCGTCATCCTCGACCGGACGGCTTTCTACCCCGAATCGGGCGGCCAGCCGTGGGACAGGGGCATGCTTGGTGGCGCCGAGGTCCTCAAGGTCCTCGACCTCGATGGAGCCATCCTCCATGTGCTGAAGAGCGAGATCGCGGGTGGAGCGGTCCACGGCCGGGTCGACGGACCGACCAGGTTCGATCACATGCAGCAGCACACCGGTCAGCACGTCCTGTCGCAGGCTTTCTACGAGACGCTCAAGGGCGAAACCCTGTCCTTTCATCTCGGTCCGGAGGTCTCCACGCTCGAGATCGGTTTGCGGGCTATCTCGGACGCGGAGTGGGACAGGGTCGAGGACAGGGCCAACGCGATCGTCTGGGAGGATCGCGAAGTCAAAACTTATTTCGTGCCCGAGGAGAAAATAGGGGAGGTGCCTTTGCGGAGGCCGCCCAAGAAGCAGGGCCTGCTGCGGGTTGTCGAGGTCGACGGATTCGACTACTCGGCCTGCGGTGGGACGCATTGCCGCCGCACCGGTGAGATCGGCATGATCAAGCTCACGGGGGTCGATAAAATAAGGGGGAATCTGCGCTTCGAATTCCGCTGCGGGGGGAGGGCCCTTCGGGATCATCGGGGGAAGGACCGGACGGTCCGGAAGCTGGCCGGGGCGTTTTCCTGTTCGGACGGTGACGCGGCCGCTCAAGTGGAAAAACTCGCGGCCGATCACAAGACCCTGAAGAAGCGGGCCCGCCGGCTCGAAGAGCGGTTGGCCGCTTTCGAGGCCGGCGAAGTCATCGGGGCTGCTTCCGGTCCCGTGATCGCCGGCGTCCTCGAGGACAAAACCCCCGATGAGGCGCGTTTTCTGGCCTTGAACATCATCAAGAGCGGGGAGTTCGCCGTGGTCTATGGCGTCAGTGGCGAGAGCCAAGGGCACCTCATCGCCGCCCGCTCCGATTCCCTGCAGGCGGACCTGAGGAAACTCGTCCCCGTTGTCGGGGCCGTCGTCCCGTGCAAGGGAGGCGGAGGGCCGTCCCTGGTCGAACTGGTCACGCCCGAGAAAGCGCGGCTTCAGGAGGCCATCGACGCGGCCGTGGGTTGGCTCCGAATAAATGAGGAAAAACTGAAGGCCTAGCGCCGGAAGGACGAGCACGCCGAGATGAACATCATCATCGACCCATTTACGTTTCTAAATCGCGGAATAGTTCCCCGCCGTTTCCATTCTCTTGGCCGGGCGTCAACGGCTGTTGACGTTTTCTCGACCTGATTCGCCCTTCTGGGCTGCGGTCATATGCCGTTTAGTTGTTGCTGTTTTTCTCTACAATCCTGTAACGGGAGATTGTCTTACTGATCATCATTTTGATCCCTGTTTTTTTCAGGAATGCCTTAATTTTTGATTTTTGTAGATAGAAATCCACAGGAATGATTCTTAGCCAACACAGATTCATGTCATGCTCTTCTCCGGCTCTTTTAAGCCATTGTTTCGCTTCTCCCAGTTTTCCCAGAACAAGATTCATTAAAAAGAAACTGGTAGGAGGGACATATTCATTTTTTGCTCTCTGCTTTAAACTCTCGAATATCTTTTCTGCATGGGCCCTCTTTCCAGAGCTATAATAAGTTATGGCAAGAAGCATCTCTATAAAGGGAACTCCATCTGAGCACTCAACGGCTTTTTCATACTCCGCGATAGCGCCCTCTATGTTTGATTGTGCAGTATAGACCATTCCAAGATGATAGTGTGCCAGGTAAGAATCTGGATTCATCTTTATCACTTTTTGTAATTCTTTAACCGCTCTGTCGAACTGACCGGGATAGAAAAACGTAAGGCCTACAAATGCATTGATGAAGCTCGAGATCGGATCCAGCACCTGGGCACGCATCGCCTCAGCTATGGCCTCCTCATGCTTCTCTAAATTGGATAGTAGCCAGGAATAATACATTCGCATCATTGCGGAGTTTGGGCTTAGCTCAAGGGCTTGTTTGAGTTTCTGTTCTGCTGCTTTCCAATCCCAGTCGTGTATGGTGTGTATAAAACCCAATGCGCCATGGGCTTCGCCGTTTGTATCATCTATCTCCAAAGCTTTCTTCGCATATGCCTTGGCCTTGGGTATAGCCTCTTTGGGAGGGACATTTCCCCAGTAAGAGAGGACTATGTAGACTTCGAACAGCCCGTAATAAGCCATTGAATAGGTCGGATCTTTCTGCAGTGCCTGCTGGTAACAGTCGATGGCTTCATCGAATCCCCTGCCCCCGTACATTCGTATATAATGGCTTCCCTTCAAATACAAATTGTAAGCTTCCACGTTATCTGTGCCGCGTTTCAGAACCGCAGCCTTTTCTTGACTTACAAGCTTGAGTTTCAGATTGTCCACGACCGCCAAGGTGACTTCATCCTGGATCGTAAAAACGTCCTCCAGCTCGCGGTCATAACGATCCGACCATATATGGTAGCCATCAGCGACATTGATAAGCTGGGCAGTGATGCGAATCCGGTTTCCGGCTATTCGCACGCTTCCCTCGAGGACCTTTCCCACGTTTAACTTCTTGCCGATTTCGCGGATATCTAAATTCTTACCCTTAAATGAAAATGCGGAAGTCCGGGCGACCACCATCAGGTTCTTGATCTTGGTTAATGAATTGATGAGCTCTTCGGCCATGCCATCGCAAAAATATTCTTGTTCCGGGTCAGCGCTCATGTTTATGAAGGGAAGCACCGCGATAGAGTTTTGGTTATCTGACATGCCAGTTGCTTCTGATCGGGGCTCTTCCTGAGTCCGGATTCTCTCAGTGATGGGAATTCTTTTCTCTACCTTTGTGAGTTCGGACAGGAGTTCTTCGGTTGTCTGGCACCTTGCTATTTTATTCTTTTTCAAACACCAGAGGATGACACGACTCAAATCCTCAGTCACGAGATCATTGAGCGCCCTCGGATCAGAGGGCTCTTCCAACTTGTGTTTCATAGTAACGCTCAAAGCCGTGTCCCCTACAAAAGGCACCTGCCCAGTCACCATTTCATAGAGCATAACACCAAGCGAGTAGATATCTGACCGGTGGTCGACATTCTTGGCCTCCGCTTGCTCAGGAGACATGTAGTCAGGTGTCCCGACCATCAATCCAGCACCCGTAATCCCTTTTGATTTGAGGGAACGGGCTATCCCGAAGTCCATGATCCGGGCATTCCCTTCTCGATCGATCATGATATTGCTGGGTTTGAGATCCCTATGAATGACTCCCAACCTATGGGCCTCAACCAAACCCTCACCCACCTGCTTGGCTATTGTAATAGACTTTCCTATGCTTATTGGAGCTGCCCGCCTGATGAAACTCTTTAAATCTTCCCCAGGTACGTATTCCATAGCGATGTAGTAAGTCCCGTTCTTCTCATCTAAGTCGTACATGCCACACACATTCTTATGGCGTATCTTCCGCGCTATTTTCAACTCGTTGCTGAATCGTTCTATGGTCTTCTTATCCGAGGCGATCTCAGGCTTAATGAGCTTTAATGCAACTTCTTCGTGTACTTTGGTGTCGTAAACACGGTAGACCGCACCCATCCCTCCAATGCCAAGCTCTTCGATAATCTCATATCTTTCTGCGAAGAGAGTTCCGCGTGTAAAATCTTTCACCGTTGTTTCCAGAGTTTTAGTGAAAGAAGGCCGGGCATCTTCAGCGGAAGATAGAGGGGCGGCACAGTTGCTGCAGAATCTGGCGGTGTCGGTATTATCAGTCTGACATTTCGGGCATTTCATGGGCCGGTCTCCCATCGCTTAATAAAAGAATATCTATTGGGAACGGAATAGTCAATGAGGTCGCGTAAACGCTGGAAATTTTGTAGAGGAGTGGGCGGGTAACCTTTGTGCTGTGCCCTCCAGGGAGGTAACGGGTTTCCCGCATGCAAGTAGGCAAGTACATGATAAGACCGATCCTATCCCTCAAGCGGCTCTCTATTGATAAGGCTGAAGGTAAAGTTTGCTATCAATTTGGCAAAGACCGCTCAGAGCTTGAACAAATGGATTATCTGGAGTTTATTGCCAGAGTGACCTCCCATATTCCCGATAAAGGCCAGGTGATGATTCGTTACTGCGGGCTTTATGCTAATGCCCATAGAGGAAAGATAAACAAGACAGGAGTCTCGCCTTCCTATCCACTTATCATTGAGGAAGAGGAGAGATTTGTTCCATCAAAGGGCTGGGCGGAGATGATAAGAAAAGGCTATGAAGTTGATCCTCTGTTGTGCCCCTCGTGTAGAGGCCAGATGTCAATCATCGCTTTCATAGAAGATCATAAAGTTTGGGCTTGTCCCAAGGTTACGTGATGGCATTTGACAAAGGCAAAAAAGAAGGGCTACAACCCTCCATGATGTTCACTACAACACCAGGAAGAGTAGCCCGAAAGAGTGTCCGTTTTCCCAGCATTCGCCATCGGGCCGATCCGTAAAGCTGACCTTGATACGGAAAAATCAGCTTAAAATTTTCCGGCATCCGGGTCTACCCCCGCCGGGATATCCTGGACCCGATTGGTCAGCTAGAAAGGGATGACGGGGGGTCGGAAAGGCCTTTTTGAACTCGACCCAATTGGTTCTCTGGAAGACGGTTTCCCCCTTTTCGTTCTTGACCTCGGCGTCCTCGGATATCCAGATCCTGTATTCCTTGTGTTTGGCAAGTGGAACTGGACGTGGAGGGCACCTTGACATTTCCAATTTCATGGTGATAGCATCGGTGTATCTAAATACCAAAAAGGAGCGATTCGAATGAGCAAAAAAAAGCTAAAAACAGAAGCGAGTTGCTCGATCCCGGCCACTTTCAAGCTGGACCGGAGATCATTTATGACAAAGTTGGCCCTCTTGGGCGCAGGAGTCGCCGCCTACTCCTCTCCGAAGGTCAGCGCGGCGGTGAAGCTTCTTTCTGAACCGCAGACAGCGGGGCGCGCCGGCAATTATCTCGACATTCAGCTGCCGGCAGCCTATAAGATTGAAATCCCTCCCGGCAAGCTCACGGTAACGCTGAAAACGGGGCAGAGTGTACCGGTGGAGTTTAAAGGGAAGGGCAATCTTGTTTTGATTAAAGCCACCGATCCGTCAATGGCCGAGGTCAGGGTGCTATCTCTCAGAATGGATTCGACAGAGAGAGAGCCCTTTGCCAAATTCAAACTGCAGACGGGTCCGATCGTCGCCGAGGTCCCGAAAAACACGGTCGTGGGCCTGCTCAATCTCAAAACCGGCGAACTGAGAGAAAACGCGGTCCAGGTCAACGTGAGCCTCCCCCAATCCAGGGCGTCGGCCCCGGGCAGGAATTCGGCCCAGGTCAAGAATGTTCTGAAAGCCGAGACAAAAGTCGCGGGCTGCAGTGGCGGCTCAGGCAAGTGCCGCAAGTGTAATGATATCAAGGTTGATCTGTCTCCGATGAAAACATCAAAAGGCGAGCAGGCGGGCTCAACGACCACAGGCAGTCTGCTGTTGTCCTTTATCGCTGAAAAATAGCGGTCCGTTCGGAGCAGTCTTCTTCAAGTGGGGCGATTGTCTCCCGAAGGAGAATATTCTTTGGGCTTGTCCCAAAGTTACGTGATGGCATTTGACAAAGGCACTGAGCTCATGGACCGCCTTCCTCTTATCTCAGAGCGGATGGCCTATCAAGAATTCGATGGCGAAATTGTGCTGTTCGACAAGAAAGGGAAAAAAACTTTCAAGCTGAACCGCGTCGCGTCTTTGATTTTCTTTTTTTGTGACGGAAGCCATTCCGCGTCCGAAATTCTGAAAGAACTCATCCGAGTGTTTCCGAAGGATAATCCGTCGGTTCTCTCCGCCGATCTCCGGCAAACCCTGGAGCATTTCGAAAAGGAAGGGATCGTCCGTTGATGGCCCCTCCGGACCGAAGGTATTATTTTCGAGTCTCGGACTTTGTGGGGGAGGTCATCACGGACGATGAGGGGTTTCTCGCGGATGTCCGGCGGCTGTATTATGAACAGGCCGAACCAACGCTCAATCCCCATGTGTCTTTCAGAATATCTGTGGACCGGTCTTTGAACCTGAATAAAATCCATACCATCAAAGGAATCCGGGGACTTGAACTGACGCTGATCACGGCCTTCTATCCCTCTCTGCTGCCCGCGCTCGATCACCACACCAACCGGGTGCTTATCAAAACGCTCCAGCCCTATTGCCTTATCCAGGGCGGCTTCACCGCTTTTCAGGGGAAAGGACTGCTCCTCGTCGGCGGCCCCGAAACAGGGCGGCCGCTCCTCGTCAGGGCGCTCACCGAACGGGGCTGGACGTATTATGGGGATGGAATGGTCATTTTGAATATGCCCGGCCGAGAGGCCTTCCATTTCCCGAAAAGTATCGCCTTGCAGCGGCCGGCCAACCCGCTCACACGTTTTCGGGAGGGAGAGAAGACTTTCCGCGATCCCGAGAGGACTTCGGCATTTTATGTTCTTCCGGATAACCGTGCCCAAACCTGGCGGGAGGTACATCCCGTTCATTCCATCGCCTTCACGTCCCGGCAGGACGGAGATGGGCCCGAGCTGAAAGCCGTATCCCGCGCGGACGCTCTCCTGCGGCTGATGGAAAACGCTTATGATCAAGGCGATGATGACGGCCTGAGATTTGCTTATCTGGCCGGGTTGGTGAGGGAAACGGACTGTTTCCGGGTTAATATCAAAGGGCTGAAGAAAACGACGGACTTGATTATCGGGAGGATAGCGGCTAGCATATGAACCGTCCTATGAAAAATGCCCAATATGCCGTGAAATCTTCTCGGCTTCCCTTAAAATCACGAGGAACACTGTGACGGACGGCAACAGCCGTGTCTTGGAACGGGCAGATATCGAATCCCACATTCCTCATCGCTATCCGATGCTTTTGATCGACCGGATCATCGATCGATCTCCAGGACGGTGTGTGGCCGTAAAAAATGTCGGCATCTCGGATTGGTTTTTTGAGGGACATTTTCCCGGCCGGCCGATCATGCCCGGCTGCCTCCTCGCGGAAGCCATGGCCCAGGCCGGCAATTTCCTCGGGAGATCCCAGGAGTCCGTTGGGAGAACTCCTGTCCGGGTGACAGAGGCGTTTCTCCTCTCCTCGGAGACAAGATTCCTCAAGGCCGTCCTTCCAGGCGATCAGATCATCATCACCGCCCGGCTGATTCGCCGTGATGCGAAGATCGTGCGTTTCAAAAGTGATGCTCATGTTTCCGGTGAGATCGTTGCCACAGGGACCTACGTCGCCATGGTCCATGAGGAGGCCGGGTGATCTCATGATCGAGATTTCTCTCCAGGACCAGGTCGTCATCATCACCGGAGCCGGCCGGGGGATCGGCAGGGCGATGGCCGAGGTCTTCGCCGCGGCGGGTGCCCGTCTTCTCCTGAACTATGTCCGGGATGACGAATCGGCATCATCTCTGGCCGAGTCTCTCAAGCGGACCGGCGCAGAGGTCCTCCTTTCCAAAGGATCGGTCACGGAGGCCGCTTTCGTCGAAACCATGATCAAGACCGGTTTGGACAAATGGGGGCGAATCGACGGCCTCATCAACAATGCCGGGATCGCACGCGATGTCTATTTCGGATTCATGAAAGAATCCGATTGGCATGATGTCATTTCCGTGAATTTGGATTCGCTGTACTACTGTTCGAAAGCAGTCATAAACACGATGATGGCGAAGCGGAGGGGCTTTATCATCAACCTGTCGTCCATCACCGCGACGGCCGGCCAAGAGGGCCAGGTCAACTACGCGGCCGCGAAGGCGGGTGTCCTGGGATTCACCAGGGCACTGGCCAGAGAAACCGGACGTTACAACGTCCGCGTCAACGCCATCATCAGCGGCATTGTCGATACGGATATGACCCGGCGTCTCCCCAGGAAGGTGTTGAACCCCCTTATTGCTCAGACCCCCCTGCAGAGGATGGCCCAGCCGAGGGAAATCGCTCACGTGGCCCTGTTTCTGGCCTCCGATCTCGCTTCGTTCGTCACGGGGAGTTGTATCGAGGTCCATGGCGGTCTCTAGCGTCCGGTTTGAGGATCAGTATGCCGAATGAGGCGGGAATCCAAGTCGGGAGGATTGAAGCTTACCTCGAGGAGAGACGCCGACTCACGTCGCAGGTCAAAAACAGAATCATCGAGGTTTTGCAGCTCCCGCTCGAGGAGGACAAGATGGACCTCGATTGTCCTCTGTTCGGTTCCGGACTCGGTCTGGATTCCGTCGACGCCGTCGGCCTGGCGGCGATGATCGAGACCGATTTCGGCGTTCACGTCGAGGATTCCGATATTTCCATGTTCCGCTCCATCAACAGCATCGTGGATTACATCCTGCGGAAAAAAGCGGAGTTGGAAACCGGGGAGGAACCGCCCGGTCTGCCGCGGAGCACCTTCGAAGCTGCCCATCTCGATGGCCGCCCGGAATCCGGCGGTGACCGGGAGGAGGAAGGCTGCCTTGACTACCTGGCTCTCAGGACCCAGGTCGGGCTGATCGAGTTCCGCTCCGCAACCACGATTCTCGTTGAGGGCGCCGAGGCCGATACCCTGATCGATTTCCTCGTGGCCGGCAACCTCACTGACCTGGCGGTGGGCTGCCTGCTCCATTCGGTCGTGTTGGATGAAAAAGGCGGGATTTCGGCCATCGTCTGGCTAGCCCGAAAGGAAGAAGGCTACCTGGTCTTGGCTAACGGCCAAAGGCGCCAATCCCTCCTGGACTGCTTCCACCGCTATCGCGGGGGGAAACTCGTCGAGATCGCCGACTTGAGCGATCAGCGGATGACTCTTGCGGTGATCGGACCGAGAGCCCAAGAGATGATCGTCGACGTCGTTGATGAAGAGCTGTTGCGCCTGGGGTACGGCGAGTTTGAGATCTTGGAACGGGGGCCCAGGAAGCTTTTTGTCGGCAGGTATGGAGAGACCGGCGAATATGATTACCGCTTGAGCCTTCCGGTCGAAGAAGCCGCTGAAATCCGGGAGGAATTGCTGGATTCCGGTTCGATCTATCACATCCGCGACTGCCGCCCGGAGATTCTGCCGACCTTGATGATGGAAATGAAGAGCATCGACCAGGAATCCATGATCATCTCGGGCTGCTCGCCCCGGCAGGTGGACCTGCTCTGGATGATCGATTTTCGAAAGAACGATTTTCTGGGCCGGGAGATGCTCCTAAGGAGCCTTAAAGAGGATCGGCCTCATTCCATCCTCCTCGTGGCGGATGACGGCTGCGGAATTCAAAGAGGAAGCCGGATCACCTTGGGGGATCTCGATGTCGGATTTGTTCAGTCGGCACTCTTCTCGCCGGTTCTCTCGAAAACAATCCTCTTCTCCTATGTCCAGTCTCCCTTCGCCTATCCCAATGTCCTTTTTCAAGTTACCGGCAAGGACAAGAGGAGCGTCCCGGCGACATCCCGGTCCGCCCCGCTGTTTTTGACCCAGACCGTGATGCAGTCATTCAATATGTGAGGGAGCTTCCTTGAGGAATCCAGTCATCATCTCCGGGATCAGTTGCCTGACTCCTTTCGGCCGCGGCCTGGGACAGGCCTGGTCCAAAATCGTCCGTGGTGAACGCAGCTTCGGGGTCATGCCCCAATTTTCTGCCGGACCTGTGAAGCCTCATTTGTGCGGGCTGGTGTCCGACGAGGATATCGATACTTGCCTTCCTTCCCGGAAATTCGTCCGTCTCCCCCGATACAGCAAGCTTGTCCTCTCCTCCGCCGCGGAGTGCTTGCGGGATGCCGGGCTCGAGCGCCTCGGCAAGGCCATGGATCCGGAAAGAATCGGCGTTTTCCTGGGCACGGCCCGAGGTCCGCAGGAGGCCGTGGAGAGCATCAGCCTGAAGCTCGTGGAAGGGGCTCCCCACCAGATCAACCCTCTCCATTTTCAGGAGACGGTCTACAATGCTCCCTTGGGGCACCTCTCGATCCACTATGGGATCACCGGCATGTGCGTGGCTTTCAGCAGCGGCCAGGCGAGCGGACTCCAGGCCTTGGATGCGGCGGTGTCTTTCCTCGATACGAGAAAGATCGACCTCGCTCTCGTCGGAGGTGTCGACACGGTGACGGAGATCTACATGAGAGGGATGGCCGACGTCAGAGTCCTGTCGCCCCAAGGAGGAGGCCGCGAAGAGACGGCGCCTTTCGCCGCCGCCCGAAACGGGACTATCGTCGGAGAAGGGGGAGCGTTCCTCGCTCTTGAAAGAAATGATTCGAATCGAGCGAGGGGAGGGGCCCGCTACGCGGAAATCGTCTCCACAGCCATCGCCAGCGATGGCTTTTCTCATTATCGGAATGATCCTTCGGGAAAGGGGTTTGAGTACGCCATCCGGAAGTGCCTCCAAGGGGCGAACCTGACAGCCAAGGACATCCATCTGATCATCGCCTGTGCCTCTGGACAACCGGAGCTCGATCGCTCCGAATGGAGCGGAATCGCCTCGGCCTGCGGGGATGACGCGGCCCGTATCCCCGTGACTTCGATCAAAGGTGTTTCGGGAGATCTCGGGGCGGCCTCTCAGATTTTGGCCGTCGCTTTGTGCAGCGAGATCTTCAAGAACGGCCTGATCCCGGGGACTTTCCATGACCATCCCCTCGATCCCGATTGTCCGCTTCAGATCATCCGGAAATCCATAGAGGCGCCAGTGGAGACGGCCCTCTTGAATGAAGCTTCCTGGGGAGGGGTGAACGCGACTGTTTTTCTGAAAAAGGTGTGAACCGGTGAAATGAAAACAGTGCTGATGTTTCCGGGGCAAGGCTCGGTTTTCCCGGGCATAGGAAAGGACATCTATGAAGATTTCCGAGAGGCGCGGGAGTTGTACGAGCTCGCCGCGAGCCTTACCGGTCGAAATATCGCCGCCTTGTCTTTCAAGACTTCGCGGCGACAGCTTGTGGAAACCGCCAACGCCCACCTCGTCGTGTTTGTCCATTCGCTCGCGGTTTATCGGATTCTCAGTGAGGGAGGGGTCAATCCGGATTTTTTTTCGGGTCACAGCCTCGGACAATGGGCCGCCGTCACCGCCGCCGGAGCACTCCCGGTGGAGGACGGACTGCGGTTCGTCGAGCGCCGCGGAACTCTCTTGGCCGAGAGTTGCCGTCGATTTCCGGGAGGGATGATGGCGATTCGGAGCCCCTTGTCTCAAGAGATCGAAGGGCTCATCGACTCGATTCCGGGGGGCGGCGTCTCAGTCGCCAATATCAACGGCCGCGATGAGATCGTCCTTTCCGGCGGGCTGGAAGGCCTGAAAACGGCGATGAAACAACTCCGGGGCCAGGGCATCGGAGTCTCGCTGCTGGGAGTCGGCGGCGCTTTTCACACCCCGGGCATGGCCGGGGCGGCCCGAGAATTCGCTCTCCGGATCGAGAATTTTAAATTCCGAGATCCCCGACGGCCGGTGGTCTCGACCCGGTCCGGGGCTTTATTGACGACAGCGGCGGAGATTCAAAGCGAACTAAGCGGCCACATGCTTCACCCTGTTCGTTGGGATCTTGTCCTCGAGACCCTTTCGGGGCTGTCGGTGGATCGCTGGATTGAGGTGGGACCGGGGAGAGTCCTCACCGGACTGGCGATGCGCTGGGACCGTGGCTCCAGGTGTTTTCCGACATCGAGATCACAAGATATCAGAAGAATTCTGGAAAAAGCCGGGGATCGTCCCGCTTCCGCTGAGGAAATGTCATGAGCCGAAACAGAGTCGTCGTCACCGGCCTCGGAGTCGTGAGCGCGATCGGCCGGAACGTCCATGAGTTCAGCCAGGGCTTGAGGCGGGGGAAGGACGGGCTCTCCAGGATCGAAGGGTTCGCTGTTCGGGGGATGAGAAGCACTCATGCGGGCGAGATCAAAGGCGAGCTGAGAACCGAGGTTCCGATCTCCGGTTTCCACAAGCCCGTGGATCGCGCCTCCCTCCTGCTTCTCTTGGCATTGAGGGAAGCCGTTGCCGACAGCGGCCTGGTGATCACGGAGGAGGAATCCCTCGATGTCGGCATTTTTATGGGTACGTGTGGCGGGGGATACCTCAGCGGGCTTGAGTATTTGTCAAAGCTCGAAGAAAGAAAATCCGGTCTCGGGAATTTGCTGCTGGACCTGCCGCTTCATGCGGGAGCGAGCCGGGGAGCCTCTGAATTCCGGATTCACGGTGGAATCAACATTGTCTCCAACGCCTGCGCCTCCAGCGCCATCGCCATCGCCTTCGGCTTTGAACGGATCCGGTCCGGCCGGGCGGCGGCGATGATTGTCGGTGGTTACGAAGCCCTGTCCCCTCTCAACGGCGCCGGATTCGGCATCATGCGGAATTCATCCCTGAGCAACCGTATCCGGCCGTTCGATAAAAACAGGGATGGGATGCTTCTGGGAGAAGGCGCGGCAGTGCTGGTCCTGGAGTCGCTGGCGCGACATCAAGAGAGAAAGTCCAAGGCCGTGGCTGAGATCCTGGGGTACGGCATATCCTCGGATACGTATCACATCACGGCGCCGGATCCGACGGGACGGGGGGCGGCAATGGCCCTCAGTACGGCGCTCCAAGACGCGGGCATCACAGCGGAGGATGTGGATTATATCAACGCCCATGGGACCGGGACAATCTACAATGACCGGATGGAATGTCAGGCGGTCAGGAGGGTGTTCCGGGAGCGGGCCCGGTCGATCCCGATGAGCTCCACAAAGTCGATGATCGGACACACTCTGGGGGCCAGCGGGGCCATCGAGATGGTCGCTACAATCGTCGGGATGCGCGACGGTTTTCTCCCGCCGACCATCAATTTCGAGACGCCCGATCCTCATTGTGGCATCGACTGCGTGCCCAATGTCGCCAGGCCGGCGGAGATCCGCCGGCTGGTCTCCAACAGTTTCGGCTTCGGGGGAACGAATTGCTCTCTGGTCATCGGCAGATTCTGTATCCCGGCGGGGACTTGAGGCGGTCGAATCCGAAGAAAACCATCCGGCGTCCGGGCGGGATGCCCTCGGGAAGCTCTAACGTTACAGCTTGACCAGTTCGACCCTCCGGTTGTTCGCTTTTCCTTCCGCCGTTTCGTTGGTGTCCAATGGTTTCGATTCGCCCCAGCCTTTCGCCT
The DNA here is from genome assembly GCA_964652895.1 of uncultured Eubacteriales bacterium. GTDB lineage: Bacteria > Acidobacteriota > Aminicenantia > Aminicenantales > Saccharicenantaceae > RBG-16-66-30. The sequence goes on along the minus strand of CAZZCH010000055.1, from coordinate 5,360 downwards.
CGAGCCTGTCCGCGTTGATGTTGAAGGCCGAGATCAGGCAGTCCCGGACGGAGTCAGCCCGATTCTGCGAGAGGGTCATGTTGCTCTCGTCCGGGCCGTCGCTGTCGGTGTGGCCCTCGATGGAGAGCCTGAGTTCGGGAATGCCCTGTAAGAGCTCCCCGATCTCCTGGAGCGTTTTATAGGATTCCCCTTTGATCTTGGCCGAATTCACGTCGAAGAGAATGCCGTGAGTGACGATCCTTCCCATCTCGTCGAGCTGCTCCCGCATGCTTTTTCCGCCTTCGGCGAAACGGAATTCTCGGCAAAGGGTTGGATTTTTGGGATCCTGGTAAGGGCGATGACGCAGACGGAAGCCGACCGGATGGAGATTCTCCACCTGAGGGACATTCGCGATCCGCTCCTCATCGACATAACACTTGATGGAACGGGCCGTGGCCATGATCCGGAACGTATGGATTGACCCGCACCGAAGTCGCGGCCGTCCCGGAAAATATCCGTTCTACCAACTCCGCCCTCACACCTCTTACAGCCTGGATTGGTCGCGAAACCCCGAGGCGTTACTCCGCGAAGCCCGGGTCGATGGAGTTTTCCCCCTGATGTGCACGGACCCGGCCATCTCTCCCAAGGAGGTCCTTCAAGCCTACAAGTACCAGCCGAGACTGGAGAAACGCTTCGCTCAGTTCAAAAGCATTCATCGGGCCGCCCCTCTGCTTTTTAAAAAGATCAGCCGCGTCGAGGCCAACATGTTCCTCTTCTTTATCTCCCTGATGGTCCAGGCACTGCTGGAACGCCTCGTCCGCCAGCGCCTTGAGCAAAGAAAACATCCGCCTCTCAAGCTCTACCCCGAAGATCGTGATGCTCCCCATCCCACCACATCTCAGATCCTCAAAACCTTTGATGGCCTCTCCTCATATGTCATCACTCAAAATGATCATCCCATTGGGCACTACCTGGATGAACTCAACGAGACGCATAAAGCCGTCCTGAAACTGTTGGATATCGACGAAGATACGTTCCGGAACTCATAATGAGAGGCCCGAAAATCAGCAAATTAGTCCCTTCTTGAAGTGCGGAATGTAGGTTAAATCGCTTTTTCCGGTCCGATAATCACGTTTAAGAAATTCAAAAACAGCAGCCAAGGCACTTGTTCCGGCCACGGCCTCGGACTCTGTGATGGGGGCGACGACCTTTTTTGGCGTTATTGACACCGATTCAAAGCTGGGAATATCATCGTTCCGGGAAGGGACTCCATTCAAATCTATTAAGGAGGGTCTCCATGCGGCATTTGAGAATTCTTCTCGGCCTCGGAGTGGTCTTTGTCCTGGTTGCTTCGGTTCACGGGCAGTCCAAGCCGCGGGCGCGAGACCTTGGCATCCCTTTTGATGGGAGTCCGGGGAGATACAATGCGATCACCGACGTCGCCGGTGTCGAAGTCGGTCTGACGACTCTCATCTCGGGAAAAGGAGCTCTCGTCGTCGGAAAGGGGCCAGTCCGGACGGGCGTGACCGCGATTTTCCCTCGCGGGAAGGATTCGAGCAACCAGGCTTTTGGGGCCTGGTTCACGCTCAACGGGAACGGCGAGATGACGGGGACGACCTGGCTGGAAGAATCGGGAATTCTTGAAGGTCCGGTGATGATTACCAACACCCACAGCGTTGGCGTCGTCCACGACGCGGTCATCGCTTGGCAGATGATGCGAATGGGCCACAAGTTCCCGGCCTGGTCTCTCCCTGTCGTGGCCGAGACGTGGGACGGAGACCTCAACGATATCAACGGATTCCATGTAAAACCGGAACATGTCTTTCAGGCCCTGGATGGCGCGAAGTCGGGGCCGGTTGCCGAAGGAAATGTCGGGGGCGGCACGGGCATGATCGTCCACCAGTTTAAAGGAGGGACGGGGACATCCTCACGAAGGGCGGAGATCCACGAGGCGACTTATACGGTTGGCGTTCTCGTCCAGGCCAACTACGGAGTCCGAAGTCAGCTGACGATCGCCGGCGTTCCGGTCGGAAGAGAGATCCCAGATCTCATGCCGCGGCTCAAAGGGGGAGATGGAGGGTCGATCATTGTCGTAATTGCCACTGACGCGCCTCTCCTGCCGCACCAGCTCAAACGGATCGCGGAGCGGGCCTCACTTGGTGTAGGGAAAACCGGCGGCATCGGAGCGAACAGCTCGGGGGACATCTTCGTCGCCTTCTCAACCGCGAATCCGACCGCTTATGGCAGTTCGAGTCTTGCCAACCTCGAAATGCTGCCCAACGACTGGATCAATCCCCTGTTTTCGGCGACAGTCCAAGCCATAGAGGAAGCCATCCTCAATGCCATGATCGCCGCAGAGACGATGGATGGAGTGAATGGCAACACGGTCTATGCCATTCCGCACGAACGCCTGAGGTCAGTTCTCAAGAAGTACAACCGTCTGAAAGAGTGAGAGATCGCGGAAGGAGTCCTGAGCTCGGCCTGGATCGGCGTAAGCCCCTTGTGTAGGCTAAAAAATCAGGCCTTAAATCGCTTTTTCCGGTCCGATAGTCGGATAGTCGTGTTTAAAAAATTGAGGCTGCGTTCTCTTGGATGGGTTGGTTTAAGCGCTCATTTCAGGCCCAGAAAAAGTCATCTAACCCATTTCCTATTGATTGGGTCTTTTGTTAAATGCTTTATTGTCAATCAGAAGCAGTAGCCAAGGCAAATTAGGTATGTGACTGGTGCGCCGAGATGAACATCATCATCGACGTGTAAAGGACGACGCCCAGCACGACCCATTTCATCACGGTCAAGGGCAGGGACTTGACCACGAAAGCGGCCAGGAACACCCCGAAGATCCCGGCCAGCGTCAGGGCGACGGCGGCCTTCGGGTCGTAGGCCTTTTCCTTGACGAACCGGGCGCTTCCCGCGGCCATCAGCATGGCCGTGGCCGTCATCATGATCGGGAAAGCCGTCTTGGGATGCATGCCCAGGGCGTAGACGGTGGCCATGCAAGGAGCGTAGAAACCGACGCCGATCGTCTGGAGGGCGCCGAAGGCGAAGCTCACGACAACGGCCACGACGAGCTTCCAGCCCGTGAGCCCGATCGCTTCCCCTCCCAGCGGGAACCAGTTGAGCAGGCCGGCGAGGATGATCAGGGCGACGATCAGGAGCCCGAAGCCCATGCCCAGCTCGATCTTGCGGCGGGACATCTTGGCAACGACACCCGCGCCGAGGACCGCGCCCGCCGGCGCGGCGATGGACATGGACGCCAGGGTCAGGGCCTTGACCTCGACGACGGACATGAAGATGAAGGCCTGGGTGACCGTGCAGATGGTGTTGCCGACGTTCATCGTGCCCGGAATGATCCGGTCGTCCACCAGCTTGAAGAACTTGAAGATGGCCGTTTGCTGGGCGAAGCTTCCGATGCCCAGGGTATCGAACATGTTGGTGATGAAGCCCGTCCCGAGGAGTCCGGGCCAGGGGACCGAGGAGAATTCCTTCCTGCTCTTGTAGGCGTCGCTCAGGTAGTACAAGCCGAAGAGCGAGGTCAGGAGGCCGAGGACGGTTTTCAGGATGATGACCATGGCCGCCCATGGTAAACGAAGCCGGCCCCGGCGTCAAGCCCTTCGGCGGCCGCCGGCCCGCTACTCGTAGCGGAGCGAGACGATGGGGTCCATGTGGGCGGCCTTCTGGGCCGGGACGATCCCGAAAAAGAGGCCGATGGTGGCCGAGACCGATAGCCCCAGGACGATGGACCAGGGGGAGACCGCAGCAGGCAGGGGAGTCGCCGCCCGGACGATGAGGGCGATGCCGAAACCGGCCAGGACGCCGAGGAGCCCGCCGGTGCCGGTCAGGAATACGGCCTCTATCAGGAACTGCTTGAGGATGTCGCCCGACCGGGCGCCGATGGCCTTGCGGATGCCGATCTCCCGGGTCCGCTCCTTGACCGAGACAAGCATGATGTTCATGACCCCGATACCGCCGACGAGGAGGCCGATCGAGGAGATGACGATCATGACCAGGTAGGCCGCCCCGGTCAGCTGGTTGTAGAGGTCGACGAGCGTGTCCTGGGTCATGATGGCGAAGTCGTTGGGCTGGCCGTAGGGGACCTTGCGCCGCTGGCGGAGGACGTTCGTGATCTGCTCGATCGTCTCGCCGAGCATCTCCGCCTTCCGGGGCGAGGCGATGATCTCCATGCTGTCCTTCTCGTAGCTGAAGTACTTCATCAGCGTGGTGATGGGCAGGCCGACGAAATTATCGCGGCTCTGTCCGAACATCTGGCCCCTCTTGGCCAAGACCCCGATGACCGTGAAGGCCTCGGGGCCGACGCGGATCTCCTTGCCGACCGGGTTCGTGGTCGGGAAAAGACTGTCGGCGAGCTCGGAGCCGAGGACGCAGATCCGGGCGGAGCGGGTCACTTCCGACTCGGTGATGAAACGGCCCAGCTGGGGCAGGTAGAGGGACATGACGACGGGCCACTTCTCGTTCATGCCGAGGACCATGGCGTTGTCGCTCTTGGCGCTCTGGTACTTGACTTCGACGGGATCGAAGACGCTGACCATGACGTTGACGGCCACCGCCTTGACGAGCGGGGCGCCCGCTTCGATGGCCTTGACGTCGTCGAAGGTCAGGTCCTTGCGGGTCCGCTCCTCCTCGGATTGCCGGCCCATTTGGACGCTTTCGTTCTTGGTGACGATGATCATATCGGAACCGGCCGACTGGAGCTCGGAGAGGAAACTCTTATTGAGGCCCTGGATGATCGAGACCATGCCGATAACGGTCATGACGCCGATGACGATGCCCAGGATGGTCAGGAACGAGCGGAGCTTGTGGGCCCGGAGGGAGTCGATGGCCATGCGGAACACTTCGCGGAAGATCTGGAGCCTCATTGTTCCGACCTCAGGGCTTCGACAGGGTCGAGCTTGGCCGCCCGGTTGGCCGGGTAGATGCCGAAGAACAGCCCGATCGACCAGGACATGACCATGGCCAGCACGATCGAGATGGGCTCGACGCTCGAGGGCATGGATGTGGCCGCGGAGACGATCCTGGCGACCAGGAAGCCGAGGACGATGCCGATGAACCCGCCGAGCGCGGAGATGACCGAGGACTCGATCAGGAACTGGTAGAGGATGTCCTTGCGCCGGGCCCCGACGGCCATGCGGATGCCGATCTCTTTCGTCCGCTCCGAGACGGAGACGAACATGATGTTCATGATGACGATGCCTCCGACGATGAGGGCGATCGAGGAGACGGCGATCATGGCGAAGTAAATGCCGGCCGTGGCCGTCTTGTAGAATTGGATGAAGGTCTCGGACGTGGCGAACGCGAAATCGTCCGGGTCGTTGTAGGAGAGCTTCCGCCACGAGCGGAGCACGGTCCGGACCTCTTCCTGGGCC
>CAZZCH010000054.1:0-23119 GCA_964652895.1 uncultured Eubacteriales bacterium | reverse complement strand
ACAAAGGAGAAAGACATGCACTTCGACCTCTTGTCGCCCAAAGACCTGAAGGCCATGGATGCCCTGAGGGATTCCTACGGCGGGGGGAAAGAGATCTCCGCCCGGATCGAAACCCTGAGGAACTATGAGACCAGGAAAAAAGCCGCCGCCGCCAAGGGCTGGGGGGAGACTCTGGACAAGGCCGAGGCCTATGTCAAGCATTTCGCCAAAGTCGAGGATTTCGTCGAGAAGAACGGGATCCGCTGGACCAAGAAGGGCGTCTGCACCGCCCAGGTCTCCGGTTTCCAGGGAGCCCCTGTCACCCTCGACTGCATCCGGCGGGTGAGCGAAAAGGGGGACCTGCTCTTCCCGACCGAGATGATCTCGGTCGTGCCCATGACCGAGACCTACGTCTACGGCGGCGACCTCCTGGCCACCCTGGCCATGGCCGAGAACATCCTGGGCGCGAGCAAGTTCTGCTCCACCAACCTGATCGGCACCCCCCTCAACGAGGACCGCTTCGCCCGGCTGGAGAAGGTCACCGGTGAAAAGTTCGAGCGGGCCGCCCTGGGGAACGGGCTGAGCCAGATGAGCCTCAAGAACATGGGGACGGCCTTCGGAAACCTGGGCGGCGTCGAGGTGGGGAACAACAACCATCTCGTCTACCTGGACGGGGTCACGCGGGCGGCCCTCGAAACGGGTGCCAGCTTCTTCCTCAACCCCAGCTGGTCGACGATCGTCGCCGCCTGCTACTATGCCCGGGAAATCCCCAACCTCTCTATCAAGATCTCGATGCTCCTTTCCACCCAGAACGCCATCCAGCTAAGGATGCTGATGAACATCGTCAAGGAGTACCTCCGGGACGACGGGACATCCCCCATCTACGAGATCAACATCGGCAACGCCGCCACCGCGGAAACGTTCATCCAGTGCGTCCGCGAGCTTCAGGACTCCGGCCTTCCCCCCATCTACCTGGCCGCCCACCTGCGGATCAACCCCGACCTGGGCCGGGCCGACTTCAACTGGACCGAGAGCGCCTTCAAAGTGTTCGACGCCGGGTGCGACCTCACGATCAAGTACGAAAGCGACGGGGAATCCCGGCCCTACGACACGATGGAGGCGTACTTCCTCTCCGACGAGGAAAGAACCGCCAAGTCCGGGCTCATCGGCGACGTCATCTACCACAAGTGCCTCCGCTGCGACCAGGACGCCAAGGAGATCATGCGCCGGGGCCACAAGGCCAGGTTCGCCCGGATCTCCAGCCGCGGCTGAGTCGGAGCCGCCATGGACCTGCGGATCAAGGACAGAGTCGCCCTGGTGGCGGCTTCCAGCCGGGGGCTGGGAAAGGCCGTCGCCGCCACCCTCTGCCGCGAGGGCGCGAAGGTCGTGATCTGCGCCCGGGACGAAACCCGGCTTCTCGAGGCCCGGGACGCCATCGCCCGCGAGACCGGCGGCGACGTTCGGGTATTCCAGGCCGACGTCACGGACGCGCGGAATGTCCGGGACCTGGTCCGGTTCGCCGTGGCGGAGTTCGGCTCGGTGGACATCCTCGTCTGCAACGCCGGCGGCCCGCCCTCCGGCCCGGCCGAAGACTTCACGCCGGACGACTACCAAAAGGCCATCGACCTGAATCTGATGAGCACGGTCCGCCTCTGTTACGAAGTGATCCCGCACATGAAAAAAAAGAATTGGGGCCGGATCGTCGCCCTGACGTCCGTCTCGGCCAAGCAGCCGATCGACAGCCTGATCCTGTCCAACACGGCCCGGGCCGGCGTCCTGGGGTTCGCCAAATCGCTTTCCGGCCAGCTGGCGGCTTTCGGCATCACGGTGAACTCCGTCTGCCCCGGCTATACAAGGACGGAACGGGTGGAAAGCCTGGCCGGGGCCTTCGCGGAAAAGGGGCTGGGTACGATTCAGGATTACTACGGCCGACTGGAGAAGGCGATTCCTCTGGGGCGGCTGGGCAAGCCGGAAGAGGTCGCCGCGGCCGCGGTCTTCCTGGCTTCGGAAGCGGCCGCCTACATCACCGGGACCGCCCTCCATGTGGACGGCGGCTTCATCAAAGGCCTTTTCTGAGGGAACGATCGGGCTCGGAGCCCGAGAGCGAGCGGAGAGGGAGGAGCGGATGGAACAGACGATGAAAGAGTGGGAGGGGACCCCGTTCCCGGAGATGATCAGGAACCTCCCCGAGATCGAAACTCCCGTCCGGGGCGTCCGCGGCTGGCTGCTCCAGGACCGGCGGAGCCAGGCGGTCTTCTTCGACTTGGAGGCCGGGATCCGGATCCCGCCCCACTCCCATTGCGCCCAGTGGGGCCTGGTGGTGGAGGGCGAGATCTCGCTGACGATTTTCGGCCACGCCAAAACTTATCGGAAAGGTGAATGGTATTTCATCCCGGCCGGAGCTGTCCACTCGGCGGAGGTCGACTCGAGGGTGAACGTCATCGACGTCTTCGACGACCCCGCCCGGTACAAGCCCAAGGCCTGAAACCCGGAGCGCCATGGAAAAACTCGAATCATTGTTCAGCCCGGTCATGAGGAAATTCGAGGGGTATGCCATCGGCAAAATGCTGAAATACTTGGGCGACCCCGAAATCATCTCCTTCGCCGGCGGGCTGCCCAGCGCCGACCTGTTCCCTTCCGACTTCATCCGGAGGGCGGCCGAAAAATCGCTGGGGGAGGGTTGGCGGGAGTCCCTCCAGTATTCGTCCATCCCGGGAGAGAACAGCCTGATCGAGGCCGTCGTCGAATTCCTCAAGCAGGACGGGATCCGGGTCGGTCCCGAAAATGTCGTCATCACCACCTCCGGACAGCACGGGATCGACCTGGTCGGGCGGCTCTTCCTGAGCCCGGGGGACGTCATCGTGACCGACCTCCCCACGTTCGGGGGAGCCCTGGCCGCCTTCGAGCTCGAGGACGCCCGGTATCTGTCCTACGGGATCGAGGAAGACGGGTCGAACATCGCGGCCATGGAGGCCGGGATCAAGGACCTTCTGAAGCGGGGGACACGGCCGAAATTCATCTATGTCGTCCCCGATTTCCAGAACCCCTCCGGCATCACCATGAGCCTGGAGAAGAGGCTCGCCCTTCTTTCGCTGAGCGACCGCGTCGGCCTGCCCATCGTCGAGGACAGCCCGTACCGCGACCTGAGATACGCCGGAGAGCGCATCCCCTCTCTCTATGCCCTGGACGAGAACCGGGGGAGGGTCATCGGCCTTTACACATTCTCCAAGATCCTCTGCCCCGGCCTCCGGGTCGGCTTCAACATCGGGCCGCCCGAGGTCATCATGAAAATCAATTTCATCAAGAGCGCCAACATCCTCAACACCCCGAAGCTCAACCAGGACATCTGCGCCGCCTTCCTCAGCGAGTACGACCTCGATTCCCATTTCCGGAAGGCGAAGCAGTATTATTCGGAAAAGCTCAAGTTTTTCCTGGCCGCGATGACGGAGCATTTCCCTCCGGGCCGTGGCGTCCGCTGGACGAATCCCGAAGGCGGGCTGTTTCTCTGGATCACGACGCCGGAGGAGGTCAACACGCTCGACCTCTTCTATCGGGCGATCGAGGAAAAGGTCGCTTTCGTGCCCGGCGAGGTTTTTTATCCGGAAAGCGCCCGCCGGACCAACACGATGAGGATCAATTTCTCCTATCCGACCAAGGAGCAGATCGTCGAGGGCGTGAGAAGGCTGGCCGCCGTGATGAACAGCTCCCGGGCGCCGGCGTAGCCCCGGACCGCCTCCCGTAGGCCTTTCTCGAAGCCCGCCAGCCGGTCACGGACGAGCGCGCCCGGTTCGATCAACAGCTCCCATCCTAACCGCCGCTAATTGGCCCTATCCGGTCCATAGCGTGTTTAACCCAGACGCCATCGCCTGCGCGAAAAAGAACGGCACGGGGATGTCGGCTATGTCGTTTTCCCCTATGGCTACACCATCGCCCCCGATGGCGACACCATCAACCTGTATTATGGAGCGGCGGATTCGAGCATTACCCTGGCCACCGGCAGTATTCAAGCCCTTCTCAAGTGGCTTGGATGATGAACCCTCTTTTGGATCCGGAGTCCCCTACTCTACCCTCCTGGACATATGCTGGGCCGGACATCCCGTGTTTTGCTCGATCGGTCCGGGGATATCTATTGAACATCATCGGTGGTTCGATTCCTCTCACTCCCTCCCCCTAATTTTTTAATTCGCTTTCTTTTGAATAACGATCGATTCCACGACAATCCTATCTGCCCATTGAGGCGGGAGCCAGCGAGAGGGATCGGACCTCCGACCTGCTGATTACGAAGGGACTGCTCTAGCCTTTCATCTTATTGATTATAAAGGTAATTAGGTGGGGTGGCCAATCGATTGTGCTCAGATTGTGCTCACCTGGGGCGCCGCTCCAGATTGGTGATCAGCTGCCCGTCAACCCGGCCAGCCGCTTCTTCGCATCCTCAACCTCGCCGCCGTTGTCGGAGTCGATGTCCAGGACCTCAAAAGGCAGAACATCGCTCATCTCGGCGAACGCCTTGACGATGCCGATCTCGCCCTTTCCCAGGACGCACCGGGTCTCGACCCAGGTCGAGCCGATGTCGGTCAGGTTGAAGGAGTAGGCGAAGGGCCCCTCGCCGTTGCCCCCGCAGTGAGAGACCGTATCCAGCTCCAGATGCCCCGCGTCCTTGACATCCCAGTGTTCGCACTTGATCGGGATCTGGTGGCGAAGCAGGGTCCCCGGCTTGGTCCGGCCGGAGAGACGGCGACGGAGCTCCCGCTTCTTACCCATCAGAGCCCTGTCGATCGACCGGGGGCTGATGGCCAGGAGCTGGGTCTGGCGCGATTCGTCGAGTTGACCAGCAACGCCACCAGACGATATACTGGCGGTGACTGTGTCCCAAGCTCCCCCCTAGTGGAATCGGTCGCGATCCCTAGGAACTTATGCCCAACGGTGATACAAGGACGAAAATATGGAAGCCGGCACCCTCATAGGCTACTTCTCAGAACGGAATGAAGCTCGCAGAGCTCTGCGGGAGCTGCAGAGAAGGGGCTTTCGCCGCGCCGCATTAGTGCATAAGAGCGCGGACGGAGATGTCCACAAACGGGACCCCTTCCTTTGGCGCCGTGCTCTCGGGGCGACCTTGACTGCCATTCTTTTCGGGGGCCTCGCCGGCGTTGCTTCCCTGGTCCTCCACTGGCCGGTGCCGATTCTGAGCGAGAGTCTCTCTACCCTGGTTTCGATCTTTGCGGGCGGATTTATCGGAATCCTCTTCGGTACGGTGTGGATACGACGATCGAAGTACGGTGTCGAACGAAAGCTGCTCGAGGATCACGCACGGTGGTTGGTGCCCGAGGAGACGGTCTTGATCCTCCAGGCGCCGATTGAAACGGTGCAGTTCGCAGTGGCGGTGCTTCGAGAAAGCAGGGACATCCCCCCCACAGTCTTCGTTCTGCATCCGAAGCGCGAGAATCCAATTGGAGATGTGCGAAGCGCTGAAGTTCCGCTCCCTCCGACGCAGGTCCAGGAGCATGCCCAGCGCCTGGCCATGATCCACGAAGTAGACCCAAGGCCGCTGCGGAACCCTGAGCTGCTAAGGCGGGTCGGAAACGCCCATCAATGGATCCACCAGGCATGCTTGGATCTCTCCGAAGCGAGTCGGTTGGAACAGGGTACGCCTCCGACCGCCGAGTGGATCCTCGATAATGAGTACGTGATCGAGGGCAACGCTCGCGATGTTCAGCTGAACCTTCCTCGGCGTTTTTTCCAGGAGCTGCCGGCACTCGCCAACGAGCCCTACCGGGGCCTGCCGCGCATCTACGGTCTGGCGAAGGAACTCGTCTCCTATACGGGATTGCGCTTAGACCGGGAGAACATGCTGGCATTTATTGAGACCTATCAATCGGCGCACACGCTGACGATCGGCGAACTCTGGGCTATCCCCCAGATGCTGCGCATCGCGTTGATCGAGGGCATCCGGGACCTTGCCGCCCGCGCTCTGACCGAGCTGCGGGAGGGTGAGATCGCCGACTTCTGGGCGAACAGGCTCATTACGGCCAACCGGCGAGACCCCAAACAGCTCTTCACAATCCTGGCCGAGCTGGCTGCGATCCAACCCGGCCCGAGTCCCTATTTCGCGACTCAACTGGTCGATCATCTCTACGACGAAGACGCCGCGTTAGTACCGGTCCAGAGCTGGCTGGAGCGCACGTACCGCAAGCCCCTGAGCGAGCTCAACCTGGGTGAGCAAAACCGCCAGACGAAGGACCAGATATCGATCGGGAATGCATTCACCAGCTTGCGCCAGCTCGCCCTGTTGGATTGGAGAGAGATCTTCGAACGTCTCAGCCGCGTGGAGCGGTTGCTTCGATTCGATCCATCCGGCGTTTATCCTAAGATGGACTTCGATACACGCGATAGCTATCGCCGTGCGATCGAAGAACTCGCCCGTCGGTCCGGACAGGCGGAAGACCAAGTCGCACAACGCGCCATCGACCTGGCAACGCAAGCCGCAGTTAAAGCGGCGGAAGATGACCGGTGGATCCACGTCGGGACCTATCTGATCGGTGAAGGAAGGCCCGAGCTTGCGCGGCTCCTCTCCTGCCATGAGGCGCCACGTTTCCGCATCCTGAAGTGGGTCTACCGCCATCATTCTGCGGTGTACTTTCTTGGGCTCAGCCTCTTCTCCGCTGTACCCATCTCCCTGATCGTCCTGTTGGGTCTGCGCGGACAGGCGGCCTGGATCCGGCTTGCGATCGCCCTCCTTTTGTTGATCCCCGCCAGCCAACTCGCGATCGAGGTTTTGAATTACCTCCTCATGCGGCTACTTCCACCTCGGGCCCTTCCAAAGATGGATTTTAAGGTTTCGGGCATTCCTGACGCATTTCGAACGTTGGTGGTCGTGCCCATGTTGCTGGTGGACGTGGAGACGATCCGGGCGGAGGCGGAAAAGCTGGAAATCCGGTACCTGGCCAACAAGGAAGGGAATCTCCTCTTCAGCCTCTTTACGGACTATACCGATTCGGATCAGGTGCATCGTGCGGACGACGAGCGGCTGTTCCAGACTGCGATCGAAAGCATCGAAGGCCTCAATGACCGGTATGGCGGCGAGCGTTTCTTCCTTTTCCATCGGGACCGCACCTGGAGTGAATCCGAGCAGAAATTCATCGGTTGGGAGCGCAAACGCGGGAAGCTCGAAGAGCTCAATCGTCTGATCGATGGAACGCGGCCTGACGAAGCCGACCGTTTGGTCTACGTCGGCGACCCGGATCATCTATCCAATGTGAGGTTCGTTATCACGTTAGACAGCGACACCCAGCTGCCTCTTGGCTCTGCCCGCAGGATGATCGAGACCCTTGCCCATCCTCTCAACCAGCCGCGCTTCGATGCCGCAGGCAGGATCCTGGCCGGCTCTTACACCATCATCCAACCGCGCGTGAGCCCAACGCTTCCGAGCACAAGCGCGTCCCGTTTCAGCCGGCTCTTCGCCGACGCGGTCGGAATTGACCCCTACACCAAGGCCGTTTCGGATGTCAATCAGGACTTGGCCGGCGAAGGTTCCTACCATGGCAAGGGTATCTATGATGTGCGCGCTTTCAGCCGAGTGCTTTCTGGAAGATTTCCTGAAGAGTGGCTGCTGAGCCATGACTTGATTGAAGGCGCTCACGTCCGAGTGGGCCTGGCCAGTGATATCGAGCTCTATGATGAATTCCCGCCGAGTTACCTGAGCTACACCCGCCGACAACATCGTTGGATTCGCGGTGATTGGCAAATCGCGGATTGGATCTTGCCGTGGGTTCCCGAGCATGGAGGACGGCGAGTACCAAACCCACTCTCCTGGTTCGACCGTTGGAAGGTTTTCGACAACTTGCGCCGGAGCCTGATACCCATGACCAGCCTTGGCTTGCTCATAGCCTCCTGGCTAAATTCTTCGCGGATGGGGTGGATCTCGACGCTTGTGGTCGCCATGCAGTTGCTCTTCCATCCTTTGTCGCAACCCTTCACCATGGCAACGACCCGCCAGGGGCTGATGAGCTTCTCCTTCTCGAAACTGGCGCACGACCTGCTGCGGACGGTCGCGGATGCGGCGTTGCTTGTGCACCAGGCCGGACTGGCTCTGGATGCCATTCTGCGGGTCTGGTATCGCCGCCACATCTCTCACCGTGGGTTGCTCAGATGGGCCTCGGCCCAGGTGACTCATGGGGGGGCAACGCGTCGGCAGCCATGGTTTGTACCTTCTTTGGTCCTGGCCAGCCTATTCAGTGGGATCGTGGGTTGGGCGGTGCGGCGCTGGATGCCATCCAGCCTGGCGATTGCCAGCCCCTGGCTCGTCTTGTGGTTCCTATCCCCTCTGGTCGGCTGGCTCTTGAACCTCCGACCGCGGGCAGAACAGAAGCAACTCCTGCTGCCTGAAAGAGATCTGCGGTTGCTGAGGCAAGTGGCACGACGAACCTGGCGCTATTTCTCAGACTTTGTCAGCGCTGATACGTCTTGGCTTCCACCCGACAACTACCAGGTCTCCCCTCAGAACCGACTGGCGATGCGCACCAGTCCAACCAACATCGGTCTCTGGATGCTCAGCGCATTATCCGCACATGATTTCGGGTATATGACGGTGGACCAGGTCATCGAAAAACTGGCCCATACCATGGAGACGATCGGCAAACTGGAGCGCTATGAGGGCCACCTGCTGAATTGGTACGATCTTCAAACCCTGACCCCTCTCGAGCCTCGCTACGTGTCCGCCGTAGACAGCGGAAACCTGCTGGGTGCCCTATGGTCACTGGAGCACGGGCTGGACGAGCTGATTCAGAGACCCGTCTTGGACGGGAAAGCTTTTGAAGGCCTGCGGGATACCGGGGAAATCCTGAAACAGGTCGTCGAACAGGAAGGCATTTCGGGGCTGGATGCCCACGCCCCCGACGCACTGATACGCCTGTGGGAAAAGCCGCCGGCTCGCATCGCCGACGCGCTCCGCCTGCTGCGGCGCATGGAGAGCAGCGTCAGGGCTCAATCCGATACGGCTCGTAAGTCCGCCGAGGTTGAAACGGGAGCGGCTTATTGGGCCAGGCAGATGGAGGAGCAGATATCGGCCTGGCTGAGGATCGCGGATCGCTATCTCACCTGGATCGAAATCCTCGATGAAAAAAAGGAGGAGGAGATCACGCCGCTGGGTCGGGAGGCCCTGCTCGCCATCCGCCAGGATATGTCTCACGCGCCTTCGCTTCTCGATCTTGCCAACGGGCGCATCGGCTGTATTCCGATCCTCCAATCGGTCCGTGAGAAAGCCCCCCCAGCCGCCCGCCCCCTCTTCGAATGGCTTGACCGCTTGATGGAGTCCTTCGCCAAGTCGCGATGGCTGGCCGGTGAAATCCTGGGTATGGGCGAGCGGCTCATCCAGGACGGACGCGGGTTATCCGGATCGATCAATATGCGCTTCTTGTATGACCCCGAACGACGGTTGTTCTCAATCGGCTACAACGTTTCCGAAGGCCGCTCGGATAACGCCTACTACGATCTCCTGGCGAGTGAGGCGCGGCTTGGGAGTTTCGTCGCCATCGCCCGGGGTGATGTCCCGGTCGAGCATTGGTTCTCCATGAGTCGACCCTACGGTGCAATCGGTCGGCGACGAGTGTTGCTCAGCTGGACCGGAACCATGTTCGAATATCTGATGCCGCTGATCTTCCAAGGCTCCCAGGAGAACTCGCTGCTGGATAAAGCGGCGAGGGAAGCAGTGGCGATCCACATTGCCTACGGCCGCCAGTGTCACGTGCCGTGGGGGATCTCGGAGTCTGCCTTTGGAGATCTGGACATCAACAAGACCTATCAATATAAGGCCTTTGGCGTACCGGAGCTCGGATTGAAGCGCGGCTTGGAGGAAAAAGTCGTCGTCTCACCCTACGCCACCCTTCTGGCGCTGATCGTTTCGCCTAGAGAGGCCGTGCAGAATCTGAAACGACTGGCTGGCCTGGGGCTGTTGAACGATTACGGCTACTACGAAGCGATCGACTTCAGCCGTCAACCGACCCGTGAGGGCGAGCGGGGGCTGATCATTCAAGCCTACCTGGCGCATCATCAAGGCATGAGTTTCCTGTCACTGACCAACTTCCTCCATGGCAATCCTATCCAGCGCGATTTCTATGCCGACGCACGCGTGCGCGCCGTTGAGCCCCTGCTCTATGAACGCATCCCGGTCCTATCTCCTCTGAACCACATCTCCACGCGGGAGAGAATGTCTTTGCCGGAGAAGGTCCGCGAGGCGGGCCCATCGGTGAGCAAATTCGATACGCCCCATACGAGCACGCCCAAAACCCAACTCCTTAGCAATGGCCACTATGGCTTGATGATCACCAATGCAGGAGGGGGATACAGCCGGTGGGGCAACTTTGAGGTGACACGCTGGAGGTCGGATCGAACTCAGGATCCGTGGGGCACCTTCTGCTACATCCATGAGCCCGACGCGGATCGATTGTGGCCCAACACGTATCACCCGGTCGGCGGGAAGGTTGAGGCGTACTCCGCCGACTTCGCGCTCGACCGGGCCGTGTTCCGGCGCGACGATAACGGCATGCGAACCGAAACGGAGATCATCGTTTCGCCGGAAGACGATGTTGAGATTCGGCGGATCACCCTATTCAATCGGTCCGTTCGCACCCGCCATTTCGATCTGACGAGCTACATTGAACTCTCGCTCGCGCCGCACAATGTCGACCGGCAGCATCCGGCGTTCAACAAGCTGTTCATCCAAACCGAAGCGGTGCCCGAACATCAAGCCCTACTCGCGTACCGCCGGCCTCGCGCGGAAGACGACCCGCCCATTTACGTTGCCCACCGCCTGACGCTTGAACACCCCGAGGACGAAGCCCTGCAGTTCGAGACCGACCGGCGCCCATTCATCGGCCGAGGACGGACGCTCGCAAATCCGATGGGGGTCCTCCAGAAGCTCGACGGCAACCAGGGTTTTGTCCTGGACCCGATCCTCAGCCTGCGCCAGAGCCTGACTCTCGGTCCAGGCCAGCGTGTCCAGGTTTCCTTGGTTCTCGCGGCCGGCGAAACACGCCACAAGGTCTTGGGGCTGATGGATAAGTACGGCGATCCCCATGCCATCGATCGGGCGATGGATTTCGCTTCAGCTTCTGCCCAGCTGGAGTTGCGATTGCTTCGCATCCAGCCCGACGAAGCCCGCCGCTTCCAGGGGCTGGCCAGCCATCTGCTATTTCCAAGCCCGCTCTTCCGCCCCTCCACCGAACATATCGAAGAGAACCGCAAGGGCCAGGCGGGCTTATGGCCCTATGGAATCTCGGGAGATTTGCCGATTGCCCTGATCACCATTGGTGATGGGCGGGACATCAGCCTGGTCCGCCAGATGCTCCAGGCCCATACCTATTGGCGAATGCATGGGTTCACGGTCGACCTGGTGATCCTCAACGAGGAGGCGGGCGGCTATGAGCAGCCGTTGCGTGAGCGACTCGAGGGTCTGATCCAGGCGCATTCGACGTATACGGGGAAGGATCAGCCGGGCGGGATTTTTTTGCGAAATGCGGATCAAATTCCGAAGGAAGACGTGACTTTGCTCATGGCCGCGGCGAGTGTCGTGATGGTGGCCGCCCGCGGCACTTTCCTCCAGGGCATGCCTGCGGAGGTTCCCGAGTTGCCGGAACCCATGCCCAAGAAACGCGTCCCCCGGGAGCCTTCGGCTTCGCTGCCCTTCATGGAGCTGCCCTACTTCAACAGCCTGGGGGGTTTTACCCCGGATGGGCGTGAATACGCGATCTATCTCGGCCCCGACACCCACACCCCTGCACCCTGGGCGAACATCATCGCCAACCCCACCTTCGGCACATTGGTCAGCGAAACGGGGTCCGGATTTACCTGGTATGGCAACAGCCAGCGCAATCGCCTGACGCAATGGTCGAACGACCCCGTCATGGATCCAGCGTCTGAGGCCGTCTACATCCGGGACGAGGACACCGGCGTCTACTGGACGCCGACCCCGTCGCCGATCCGGGAAGAGACCGCCTACCGGGTCAGGCATGGGGCGGGGTACACGGTCTTCGAGCATAACAGTCAAGGGATCGAACAGGAGCTGACGGTCTTCGTCCCGGTGGATGAGAACGGAGGAGAGCCGATCAAGCTGCAAAGGCTGCGGTTGAGGAACGACTCCTCCCGGCGTCGCAGACTGTCGGTGACGTACTATGTGGAGTGGACACTGGGCGAGATCCGCGAATCCTCCCAGATGTATATCGCGACCCGTTGGGATGAAGAAGCCCGGGCCCTGATCGCCCGGAATCGCTACCACCCCGAGTACGGGGATCGGATCGCCTTCGCGGCCATCGACCCGCCGGCGGAGTCTTACACCGGCGACCGCACGGCCTTCGTCGGACGCAACCGCTCGCTGGGTAGCCCGGCGGCGATGGAGCGATCCGGGTTATCACGCCGGACGGGAGCGGGATTAGACCCGTGTGCGGCTCTTCGGGTTACGGTGGAACTCGCTCCTGGAAAATCGGAGGAGATCACGTGCATGTTGGGCCAAGCCGAGTCGGTGGGGGAAGTCCACAAGCGGGTTCTGGCCTATCGGAAAGGCTTGGCACTCGAAACCGCGTTGAGCCAGACGAAAGCGTGGTGGGATGGCCTGTTGGGGACGATCGAAGTGCACACCCCCGAACTGGCAGCCGACTTCCTGATCAACCGTTGGCTCTTGTACCAAAGCCTGAGCTGTCGGATCTGGGGACGTTCCGCCTTTTACCAGTCCGGGGGCGCATTCGGCTTCCGCGATCAACTGCAGGACGTTACGGCATTCCTCTACGCGTCTCCCGAGTTGGCGCGCCAGCACATCCTGCTCGCGGCGAGCCGTCAGTTCAAGGAAGGAGATGTCCAGCACTGGTGGCATCCACCGAACGGCACGGGCGTCCGATCTCGGATCTCCGATGACCCCCTATGGCTGCCCTACGTCGTCGCTCAATACGTGCGTGTCACCGGCGATGTGAACATCTTACACACAGAGGTTCCGTTCCTCAGCGGGCCCACTCTCGAGAGCGATCAGCACGAGATCTTCTTCACGCCGAAGGTCGCGCTTGAACACGCCACGCTGTTTGAGCACTGCCGGCGCGCCGTCTCGCATGGCATGACCTTCGGGCCCCATGGTTTGCCTCTGATAGGCGCGGGCGACTGGAACGATGGGATGAACCTCGTAGGCGCCGGGGGCACGGGAGAAAGCGTTTGGCTGGCGTGGTTCATGGCGGACGTGCTTCAGGGGATGGCCGAGTTTTCTAAGCTGCTGGAGCGGCCCGATCTAGGCCAGTCTTATCAACAAGATAGAATTGCACTTATCCAGCGTGCCGAGCGAGCAGGATGGGATGGGGAGTGGTATCTTCGGGCCATCTTCGACGATGGCACGCCGCTCGGCTCTTCTGCGAACAAAGAGGCGAAGATCGATTCCCTGCCCCAATCTTGGGCTTGGCTGAGTGGAGCTGCCGACGCAGATCGGGCGGACAGGGCTATAGAATCCGTGTGGAAACACCTTGTTCGCGAGGACGATTGTCTGGTGCTGCTCTTAACGCCTCCCTTTGACAGATCGAATCCGTCACCCGGATACATTCAGGGGTATCCTCCGGGGGTGCGGGAGAACGGAGGACAGTATACTCATGCCGCCTTGTGGTTCGCCATGGCCTTAGCACGTCGAGGGGATGGGACGGGGGCGGCGAAAATCCTACGCATCCTCAACCCGATCGAGCGCGCGCGTGATCCAGAAACCGTGTGGCGCTATGGGCTTGAGCCCTACGCGGTCCCAGCCGACGTGTACCGATTGCCCGGGCGGATCGGCCAGGGGGGTTGGTCTTGGTATACGGGTTCGGCGACATGGATGTACCGAGCTTGGGT
Source organism: uncultured Eubacteriales bacterium (assembly GCA_964652895.1). Lineage (GTDB taxonomy): Bacteria > Acidobacteriota > Aminicenantia > Aminicenantales > Saccharicenantaceae > RBG-16-66-30. The sequence goes on along the minus strand of CAZZCH010000054.1, from coordinate 9,292 downwards.
CGAAGAGGTCCTGGGTTTGAAGGTGCGGGGGGATCACATGCAGCTAGATCCGGTCATCCCCGGGTGGTGGGATGGCTTCCACCTGCGCTACCGTCACGGTGAAGCGATCTATGAAATCCAGGTCGAGAACCCGGAACACTGCGAGCGGGGTGTGTCGTGGGTGGAGATGGATGGTCAGCGCATGCGGGATGGAGTGATCCCATTGGACCGGGATCTCGTTAAACATCGTATCCTCGTGCACGTAGGGAAGCCGGGGCAATAGGCTGGCCGCCCGGTCCCGTTAAGCGCAAAACCCAAGTGTCCGCTAAAATGTCCACTATTATGTTGAAATAAGCGGATTTTGGGGGACTTAGATAGAGAGCAAGACGGGGCAGCACTCCGCCCTAAATGACTGACTTTCTTGGGGGATATGGCTGGAGCCAGCGAGAGGGATCGAACCTCCGACCTGCTGATTACGAACCAACTGGCCTAGCGTTTTATATTACTGATAATAATGATATTAGATGGGCATTAAAATTGATTGTGCACAGGTTGTGCTCACCTGAGATAGGCTGCGGAAATCGTCAAGCCATCCAGGGGCGGGCGCGCTTCATCTGTGAAACGGCCTTGAGCACCTTCGCAGCGATGTCCGTGTTCTCGACGACCTGGAAATCGAACATGCCAACGCCGATGAAACCACTGACCTGCTGATCCAGCGACATGCCCCTAAAACCCTCGGCTATTCTTCCAGTTTCATTTTCCGAAGGAGCGCGTGGAAGCGCGGGTCGGTACGGAACGGATCCAGAAACGGATAGCTTCTGATCGGCATGATCATCGGATCCCTCGCATCGATCGCTCGATCCATCCAGGCGAAGGCGTCATCCACATTGCCAAGCCCGATGTGAATCCAGGCGAAGCAGCACGGGGGGACATAGGCAGCCCGCGAGATCTCCGATAATCGGCCCAGTATTGCGTTGGCCTCCCCGGCCTCACCTGTGCTCCCTAATGCCCAGCCGAGCATCCCGAGCATCAGGGGAATGTCGCCGGACAGCGTAACCGCCTCCCGGAACTCGGTGATCGCCTCACGCAGCAGGCCTTTGTCAAGGCAGATCAGTCCGCGCACCCAGTGACCGGCATAGTACGAGGGGTCGATGTCGATGATGAACCGCGCCTGCTCTAGCGAATGGTCATTGTCGCGGGCAAGGTAGTACATGATGGCCAGCCACCAGCGGTTGAACAGCGACAACGGATCCGACTCGATAACGAACTTCAGTGCCTCCACCGACTCCTTCATCCGGCCGAGCGGCATCAGGCCGCTCAGCGCATTGCGCAGCCACACCATGGGCGACGACGGATTCAGTTCCAACGCGCGCTTCATTTCCCTGTGGACTTCCGGCCAGTTGTAGTCAAGCTCCTTGCGGTACATGCCGACCAGGGCGTGGGTCTCGGCCAACGTGTCGTCGATCTCCACAGCGCGCAACGCCGCCCAGATCCCCGTCGAGAACGCGTCCTTGGGTGGAATGAAACCGAAGAAACCAAGGTACCAGTACAATTCCGAGAGCGCGTCGTAAGCGAGAGCGAAGCCTGGATCCAATGCGACGGCCTTTTCGAAGCATTCTTTCGCCCTGGCAAACCCTTCCGGCGTCCACTTGGCCAGGTGATGACGACCCTGAAGATAGAGGTTGTAGGCCTCCAGATTCCCGGTCGGCCGCCTCGAGGTCCGCCGTTCCTGTCCGAGCCCGACCCGCAGCTTGCCGGCGATGGCTTGGGAGATCTCGTCCTGTATGGCGAAGACATCCGTGACCTCGCGTTCGTATCGCTCGCTCCAGAGATGGCAGGCATCACTCACGTTGATGAGCTGCGCGGTCACGCGGATCCTGTTCCCGGCCCTCCGGACGCTGCCTTCGAGGATCTTGTCCACCCCAAGCCGGGCGCCGATCTCGCGGATCTCAAGCTCCTTGCCGCGAAAAGCGAACGAGGACGTCCGGGCCGTCACGCGCAGGCCGGGGATCTTCGTCAGAGCGTTGATGACTTCCTCGCTCAGCCCGTCGCTGAAGTATTCGTCTTCCTTGTCCTCGCTCATGTTCGTGAACGGCAGGACCGCGATGGCGGCGACCGGGGATGGCGCAGGAACGCCGCCTTGTTGGAGGGCCTGCAAGACCTCATCCGCGAGCCGGAACCGATCGGCAGGATCCTTGCATAGGCAGCGGCTGATGATCGCCGCCAGATCCGCCGGGATGTTGCGCAGGGGAGGCGGTTGCTCGCGCAGGACAGCCGCCAGCGTCGAGAGGCCCGTTTCCCTTTCAAAGGCCCGGATACCGCTCACCATCTCGTAAAGCACAGCACCGAAGCTGAAGATATCGCTGCGGCCATCGACCGGACGGCCCTCGGCCTGCTCCGGAGACATGTAGGACAGGGTCCCCGAGATCATCCCCTCGGCCGTGAGCGTCTTCGGACTCTCGAGGCCTGCGAGAGGAACGAGCTTGGCCAGGCCGAAGTCGAGAACCTTGATCAATTCTTTCTCCGACACCATGATGTTGGCCGGCTTCAGATCCCGGTGGATGATGCCGGCTTTGTGGGCTGCCGCCAGGGCATCCGCGATCTGGACCGCGTACTTTCTCGCCTCCTTCATCGGCATCCCACCGGGAAGGATCAGCTGGCTGAGCGTCCTGCCCTCCACGTATTCCATGGAGATGAAGTCTGTGCCCTCGGCCTGATCGATATCATAGACATGGATGATGTTCGGATGATTCAGCGCCGAGGCGGCCTTGGCCTCCCGCACGAAGCGCCGCGTCCGATCCGGGTCGGCGACCTTGTCCGCCGGCAGGACCTTGAGGGCGATTGGGCGGTCGAGGCGAACGTCGCGGGCTTTGTAGACGATCCCCATGCCTCCGCGGCCCAGCTCTTCAATCACCTGATAGCGGCCAGCGATCGTGACGCCTGGGGTGATCTCGTGGGTGGGCGTTTGAAGGATTTCCGTCACGTCGGGGGCATGGCCGTGGGGCGGAGGGAGCTGGGTTCCGCACTCCCCGCAGAACTTGAGAATATCAGGATTGTCGGAATGGCAGGTCGGACATTTGTTACTCATCGCTGGCCCTCTAATTTGGCCGGCTTAAGAATAACCTGTGGGGGGACGGGAAGTCAATCTGGTTTGAGGCAGGGGCGTGGTTCTTTTCAGGTGCCCTTCGAAAAATATTTTGAATTGTCTTCTTTACAGTGGGGAATTGATGGAGCCAGCGAGAGGGATCGAACCTCCGACCTTTGGATCCGGAGTCCCCTTCCTTACCTCCTTGGACATATGGGGAAAACCCCATTTACAGGGGGAAATGCTTTGTTTTCCTTTACGCACCTTTAGTCAGAATTAGGCGGGTTTACGCACTTTTTGTTACATGGCTGTGACCTGGCGGGGTGGTCTGCCTTGATGCCGGGGGCCCAGCTGGGCAATCCTCCTACCGGTTGGACTGAATAACTAGTTTCAAGTCAATTTGACAGCCGACTGCACCCCGATTTATCATTCCCAATCGGGGGATGCGCCATAATCGATGCCCGAAAGGCCATCCAGACCGCTCAGCTGGACAAAAGAGGGAGGGAATATGATTAAGGTCGCATTGTTCGTTCTTTTGGGGCTGATTGCGGCGGCATACCTCATCCTGTATTTCAAGTACAACCGATACCGGCCTTCTCGGGTCCAATATGAGGTCCTGCCCGCAGCTCTCGGCTATTTCCACAATACTTTTGAGGATTGCCGTACCGCATTTCTCGAAAAAGCCGCGCAGCTTGCGCTACGGCATAACGGAGTCGAGGTTTTTAGCATTCCAGTGCCCGGAACGACCAATTCGAACTTAGCCATCGATTGTTCTTATGTCCCGGCACAGAGAACTTCTCGCAGTCTTCTCATACTCTCCTCCGGCGTCCACGGTATCGAGGGTTTTACGGGAAGCGCTGTCCAGCTGATGGCTATGGAGGAGCTGTTGATCCCCGGCCATTTGGGCTCCACGGGGGTCTTACTTATCCATGGTCTGAATCCTTATGGCTTTAAATACTCGAGAAGGGTCACTGAGAACAACGTTGATATGAACCGCAACTGTGCCATTGAGGAGAGCCTGTTCGACACACATAACGAAGGATACGGAAAGCTGAATGATATGCTCAATCCAAAAGGTGAGGCCAACCATCGCAGTCTCAGGAACAGGCACTTCCACTTCATCGCGGCCCGGAAGATCCTGAATGAGTCAATGCATGTCGTGCGTCAGGCGACTTTGCAAGGGCAATATGAGTATCCCGAGGGAGTGCTTTTTGGCGGCAAAAGAATAGAGCCTCAGATCATCGCCCTCACGCCTATCCTGCAGGACAAAATGACGCCGTATAGCCGTATCCTCACGATAGATTTACACACAGGCTATGGGCATAACGGAACCATGCACCTCTTTCCGAATCCTATCGAGGATGTAAAGATCAAGACAGGAATGGAAGAGCTTTTTGCCGGCTATCCAATCAACTGGGGGGACAGCGAGGATTTTTACACCTACGGGGGGGCTTTTGCCGAGTATATTGGTTCCCTCGCTCCGGATAAAACCTGCTACCCCATGGCTTTCGAGTTCGGAACCCTGGACAGCCAAAAGACCTTAGGGTCCCTCAGGTCCCTGCATAATATGATCCTCGAGAACCAGGGTTTCCATCACGGTTATAAAAACGAGAAGGCTGAGGCTAGGATCAAGAAAGCCTTTTGGGAGATGTTTTATCCATCTTATAAGGCCTGGCGCTCAAAGACTATTAGCGATGCGAAAAGGATGCTTGGGCTGGTATTGGAGCGGTTAGGGAAAGGATAAAACAAAATGCCCCTGGCCTGACTCGAACAGGCGACAAACGGATTAGGAATGGCAGTCTGGGCTCGGCATCCAACAGGGGAAAAGCGGATTTTCCCCATATGAACGACGTTTTCCTTTTACGCACCTTTAGTCAGAATTAGGCGGGTTTAAGCATTTTTGTGACACGGCTGTGACATGGCGGAAAAATCGAGTCAAGCGGGGAACTCGGAGAAGTCTATAACTTCAGGATTATCAGTGAATTAGAAATGGCGTGCCTGAGAGGATTCGAACCTCCGACCTTTGGATCCGGAATCCGGAAGGCCTTATATGCGGGGAATTGATGGAGCCAGCGAGAGGGATCGAACCTCCGACCTGCTGATTACGAACCAACTGGCCTAGCGACTCAATGTGCTGATAATAGAGAAATTAGATGAACTGCACAATTGATTGTGCTCAGTTTGTGCTCACCTGCGGCGGAGCCCCGAATTGGCTATCAGCTGCCCATCAGCCCGGCCAGCCGCTTCCTGGCATCATCAACCTCGGGAATACCGGGGTCGGCGTCCTTCCAGAGGTCCAGGAACTTGTGATAGTTTTCGCGGGCCTTGGCTCTGTCGCCCAGCTTCTCGTCGATCTGGCCGAGATGGTAGAAGCTCCCGGCATAGAGGTCGCCATATATCAAGCGCCCGGTCGTCAATGACGCTATTTTCTCGTATTGTTACCGCGCTTTTCTTAGCTCCCCCGCCCGGAAATACGCTTCCGCCAGCGTGTCGATGAACCGGGCATCCTTTTCGAACGGTCCGTAGGGAAGAGATTGCACGGCCCTCTCGAGATGTTCTAGCGCCTTGGACGTATTGTCTCGCGCCAGTTCGATAGCACCCATGAGATGGTCGTGAAGGCGGATCGCCTTCTTATTCAATCCCGTTTCGATGAGCGCTTTGAGCTCTCCGGCCGTTTTTTCGGCCTCGGCGATCCGCTTCATCCCCAGATAGGAAGTCCTTTAACCATGAGGGTCTGTCTTTTGTAATCAAAATCCAGAGTCCCGCAGTAAATCCCATAGGCTTTATCGCACTCCTCGACCGCAAGCTCCTGTCGGCCGGATTGCCACGAAGAATAAGCGACGGCCCAACGGCAGTTCCATTCGGCGATGGCCACCCCCGAGCTCCGGAACTGCTCGCCCAACGGAACAAACATCTTGATGATGTCCTCGTATCGGCCCTTAAGAAGACCCAATCCAAAAAGCCCCGTAAGGCCAGCAAAACGGGCCGCAGGGAGCGTCTCGTTGAGGAGCGCGCGATACTCCGTCTCCACCCCTGGCAGATCGCCCTTGAGGAGCAGCAGTTCGCCGTGGAGTTCCCTATTCCCGTAGTCGTCCGGGGCGAGAGTTGCGGCCCTCTCGAGCTCCCGGGAGGCAAGGTCAAGGCGATCCTGGCTGATATGATGATAGGCCAGATTTTGATGGCCGGAAGCCGTGTCCTCGACCTCGCCGAGATACTTTTCAAGGACTTCCTGCGCCTTGGCCGGCTCGCCCACGGCCCGGAAGGACCTCGCCATTAAGTCGTAAGTCGCGACAAAGCGTGCCCTCCCCCGCACGCTCTGCTCAAAATATCTCAGGGCTTCTTCCCATTCTTCCATATCTTGGTAAACGCAGGCCATGTAATAGTTGCTCAAGGGATCGGCGGGATAAAGCGCCAGCAACTTCCGCCCCGCGTCGAGAGACTTCCCCCATTCCGGCTCCGGTTGTTCATAATAGTAATAATCCTGTTCGATCAAATACCTGTCGTGCTCTGCGACACGCTCCGGATGCTTTTCAACAAGCTCGAGGGTCTTGGCATGGTATTTTTCAGTTTCCGTGAAGTCACGGATATTATTATAGGCCGAACCCAAGGCCCGCATGGCCATGACAAACTCGGGATCGAGGGACAGAGCTTTCTGGAGAAGCGGGATGGCCTTGTCGGATTCACCCCGGAAATGATATCGGCGTGATTCCATGTAATAGGCCCACGCCTCGGCGCTCGGGGTCGTTATCTCACCGAGGTTTTGATCGATGTCGCCCGCGATCTGGGCTTGGGTGAGGTTCAGATCGGCCTTGATCTTCCGCGTCATCTCGTCGATCCGGGCCTGGATCTCTTCGAATCCAAGGAACGTTAACTGGATTGGCGAGACGACTTCGCGGGAATGCGGTTTCTGGCAGGTCGCGTTGATTATGAACTTGTCTCCGGCCTTGAAGAAGCTCCCGTTGACCGTGTACTGCGCGCCGCCGGCATCGGCGATCTTGACCAGGTCACCGGTTGAATAGATCGAGGTATCGGCCATGTCGAATTTCTTGAGTATGCCGTGGATGTCACTATCGCTGAGGACATCCATGAATTTCGACTGGTTCAGATCGGTGATGAGCAGATCCCGGATACCGGTGCTCCATATTTCAAGGTCCTTGTTGCCGGTCTTATTCTCGAAATTGACGACGGCGATCGTCGGCCTGGCCGAGGCGCGGAGGGCGGTCTTTTTGCCCGGCAAAACGCTGAGGATGACGACAATCGCCGCGACGACAGCAAGGACGGCGACGCCGGGGACGACGAGCCTCCGCGGATTGAACGAGACCGTGATTTGCCGCGAGGTCGTCGGGACCGACGGCAGGACCTTCTCCATCGTCGGGATGCCCTTTTCGATCTTCTCGAGCTCGGAATGGACGTCGGTGGCACTCTGATATCGCTTTGCTTTATCCTTTTCCAGGCATTTCAAGATGACGGCGCTCAGGTCGTCGGGGATATTGGCATTAAGCTGTTTTGGGCGCTTGGGAATCTCCCCCTTGTGTTTCATAGCGATGCTCAGCGCCGTCTCTCCCTCGAATGGCACATGGCTCGTCGCCATCTCGTAAAGTATGACTCCCAGGGAATAGATGTCAGAGCGATGGTCAACTTCTTTAGCCTCAGCCTGCTCAGGGCTCATGTACTCTGGCGTTCCGATCATGACGCTTGGACCAGTGATCCCTTTCTCCCGGACCGACCGGGCGATGCCGAAATCCATGATCTTGGCATTCCCGTTTTTGTCGATCATGATGTTCTGGGGCTTGAGGTCCCGGTGGACAACTCCAAGACTATGGGCCTCAGCCAGCCCGTTACAAACCTGCTTCCCAACGCTCAGTAGCATGCCCAGGCTCAGGCTGCCCGACATATGGATCATGCTCTTCAGGTCTTCGCCATGGACATATTCCATGGTTATGAAATGGGCGGCTTCGGCCTCTCCCATATCGAACATCCGACAAACATTTCGCTGGCTGATCTTCCGGGCAAGCCTCAACTCATTGCCAAAACGCTCAATGGTGTCATTATCCGAGGCGATCTCGGGCTTGATGAGCTTGAGGGCGACTTTCTCCTTGATCTTCGTATCGAAGGCCTTATAGACCCGCCCCATCCCCCCTTTGCCCAGCTCTTCGATAACCTGGTAGCGGCCGGCGAAGGTCGAGCCCGTGGTGAGCTCGCGAACGGGTGTTTGAAGGGTTTCCGTAACCTCTGGATGGATTTCCCTGGATGAGGGAACAAGCTGCGTCCCGCAATCCGCACAGAACTGCTTGGTCTCGGGATTCTCAGAATGACATTTCGGGCACTTGTTGGCCACTGCTGGCCCCCTTTCCTTCGCTGGCCTAAGAATAGCAAGCGAGCGGGGCGAAGTCAACCGTGATTGCCCCCGTTAGCTCGTCATATGGGCGAACATGCAATCTCTTGCCGGATCAGTTCTTGGGTAAGACTCAAATTGCCAGAAAACTCACATTATGGGTAGACCATTTTTTCGGATGAGATCGAATATTTCGCAGGGACATAGAATTTGGTTAGGACCCCCCCCGGCCCTAAAGCTCTTGGTCTTTCCAAGCCCCGGTGTATTTTGCTGTGCCCTTGCATTCCTCAAGAACAATGTGGCAGATTTTCATTCCCGATGTTAACCTTATTTTGTTTCTTCCGGCATTATATATTTCAAGTATCTGCTTGTTCGAAATCCCCGGAGCTATAAAAGGAGCTGCGATATGACTCATAAGCCCAATTCGGGCGAATCTCGAGCGCGAGTTCAGCCACCCGCACAAGTCCTCGGGAAGAGTAATCCGCTCTCTCGTGATCCCAAGCACCAGCTCGCCTGGCTTCAATAGGTAGCCGTCGATAATATCAACAAGCTTGGCCAGCGTTCTGTAGTCGATATCTCCTTGCGTGATGTGCTGGTTGGTATTGAAAATCCGCAAGCTGTTATCTAATGTCAAATCAATTGAGGCAGGGCCAACGGCATTCTCGTCATAGGGCTCTATTCTTATTCTGCCGTTCATGATCTCCTTGAGAATTTCAGGCTTTGTTAGAATCATTTTGAACGCTCTTTCAATATCATTCCTGTGACTCCTGGTGTTTGTCGTCGGGCGGTTTCGGACTCGCGTGCTGATTTCTTAGACGACAGATTCCGGCGATCATATTAACCTCAATTATTCATAAAAAAAGCTGTTCCCCCCCGTAACGTATTGATTTATA
>CAZZCH010000053.1:0-23344 GCA_964652895.1 uncultured Eubacteriales bacterium | reverse complement strand
CTGTCAAATGACTGACAGTCAGGTCGCCCCTTCCGAGAAGACCCTAATTCCAGCATATCCAACGACTTGGTCGTAATCCCCAGTCCTTTCGCCCGAAGTTTGGTAGCGGACAAGCTCGGCTGCGGACGCGCCCAGCCCGATGGCCGCGACGAGGGCAGCCGTGGTCGGCTGGTAGCCGCACATCGAGATCCCCTCCTCCCTCACGGTTTCAAAGAGACCGGCCGGATCGAGGTCGAGGATCTTGCGAATGGCCAACATGTCCTTCTTCTCGGCCGCCTTTTGACTGATGTAGTGGCTCATATCCGTGCTGGCCACGATGAGCGTCTCCTTCCCGAACCCGCAGATGGCCTCGGCCAGGCCCTGGCCGAGGGCCTCGAGCTGGCCGTACGCGGCGACATGGGAAACGCAGATGGGCACGATGGCGGCGTCCTTTCGATAGTATTGGATGAAAGGCAGCTGGACCTCCAAAGAATGCTCTCCGAGATGGGCCTGCTCGTCTTCTTCGACGAACGCACAGCGTTTTATGATCTGCGAGGCCAGTTCCGCCTCGATCGGGCTTTCACCGAGGGGCGTCAGCCAGCTACCTCGGCCCTGGATGGCGAAGATCGATCCGATCTCCCTGTGCCCGGGGCCGAGGATGACGACCGTCCCGGGGACAACGGTCGACGAAAAAACCGCCGCGGCGACAGGCCCGGAATACACGTAGCCGGCGTGCGGGGAGACGACCGCGAGGGCCTTCTTGGGGGCCACCGGAGACCCCGACATCTCTTCGATCGACCGGCGCAGCCGCTCGCTGTCGCCGGGGTAGAACTGGCCGGCGACGAAGGCTTTTCTTTTCATGGATGGTCAGATCACCCGGCTCTTCTCCACGAAATGGACCCCGAGCGTCCTCAGTTCCTCGAGGATGGGCCCGTAGATATTGGGATGGACGGGAATATGGACTCCCGTCATGCGGATCTTCCCTTCGCAGACAAGGCGGGCGGCGATGGCCGCGGGCAGGCCGACGGTACGGGACATGGACGAATCGCCGCCGGGCACTCCGTAATCGATGAGCGTCGAGACAACCCGTTCGCTACGCCCCGATTCCGTCCTGACCAGGAATTCGTGCTGAAGGACGATCATGTCCCTTTCTCCACCGGCATAAGCGAGCTTCTCGATCATCAGGGCGGCAAGGTTGTCCAGGGCCGAGCCCTTTTCCGCCGGCAGCTTCCTCTCTTCGAAGAGTCCCAGCCACTCCAGCTTAGAGATGATTTTGGAGCCGGTTTCGAGGTCAAGCCGGCGGGCGATGGCCGCATAGAGATCCTCGTCGGGGGTGCTCCGGGAAAGCTCCCGCATGAGCCCGAGGAAAGTCAAGCCTGTCCTATCCTTCGGCGTGTCGTCGAGAAGGCCCAGCTCGACCATTTTTTTGAGCGTGGCACACCAGCCCGTGTAACGGAGAGTTCCCCTGAAAATGGAACGGGCCTCGGGGATACCGTAGATGTCCCGATATGGGACAGAATCCCGGTTGGGGTAGCCTTCGAACGCGCCGAGCCCGGAAATGGGGATGATCTCGGGCCTGGCGAAGAGGTCCTCGGCCGGAATGGAGACGACTTGGCCGTCCTTGAGAAATCTGGCCGAATTCTTGGAAGCAAGTAGAACGCCGCGTGGGCTCCAGGAAAACTTGTAGCCAAACAGGTTGTTGTTGGCCTCTGGGGCGGGCAGTCCGCCGCAGTAAGAGGTGAAGGAATGGACCTGGCCGCCGGAGTCATGGACCTCATGGATGATCCGCATGGCTTCCATGTGGTCGATCCCGGGATCGAGACCCAGTTCGTTCAGGAGGAGGACACCTTTCTCTCTGGCCCTAGCATCGAGCTCTCGCATCGCCGGGCTGACATAGGAGGCCGTGACCATGTTTTTCCCCTGCTCGATCGCAAGAGAGGCGACGACCGGATGAAAGGTGTAGGGGACCATGCTGACGACCAGGTCGGCCCGTCCGATCGCGGCCGCGAGCGCCGCCTTGTCCGAAATGTCCAGCAATTCGGCCTGACCACGGGGATGGCCGGCGACGAGCTTTCGGGCCCTAGCGACTTCGACGTCGGCGACGACGACCGAAAAACCTGGCTGGTCGAGAAGATATTTCACCAGCGGTCCGGCCACCAGCCCGGCGCCCAGAACGAGGATCTTTTTCATGGCTTTCTCCACGGCGCGTCGTGGCCTATCCGATGGATCGGCTGAGATAAGCGTAGTCCGGGGTGAGCTTGCCCCGGTAGACGATGACCGCCCGGCGCAGGACGTCCGGCAGACCGCACTCGGAGAACGGCCTGTCGAAATGGGCGGCGGCGACCGCCGGGACATGCTCTTTCAGCTTGCCGCTGAAATAGGTCGACGATTCGAGTGGCAGCTCCGCCGGCAGATTGTAGACGGCCAGGACAACCGGGCCGTTCCCCTCGAATCCCATGAGGGGCTTATCCGCGGCCGGGTCGTAGACATAGACCGGGTTTTCGGAGTCCGTGGCCTGGACGGTGCATTCGAAAGACCCGTTGATGTCGCAGGTGATGTCGCCAAGGACCCGGAGCCGCGGCCGCGACCCGGGACCATAGAGCGTTTTCAGGAAACCCTTGGTGACGAATTTCGGGAATTTCGGGGTCCAGTAGATCCCGTTGACGATGGCCGTGAGATACGGGACGGCCTTCTCGACCACCGGCCTGTATCTTTCCGGGTTCGCATAATAATCCTGGAGGTCGAAGGGCTTGGCCGGGTCGACGGGCCTGACCATGTCCTCTTCCTTGAAGACGGCCTTGTAGAGCGTCCGAGGCGCCCCTCCCCCGCCCTCGAAGAGCTTGGGGATGTCGGCCGGTCGGACCGTTTCGACCGGCAGGATATCGAAGATCCCCTGGGCGCCCTGGGAAACGTGGCCGTACCCGAAGAAACCGAAGACGACGGGGCCGAGCTCCTTGGGGAGCCCTTCCCGGATGACCTTCCAGGCCAGCTTCCCGACGGCCTCTTTGACCTCGACCAGGCTCGTGTAATGGTGGGCCGGCTGGAGGGTGGTGAAGGGGTTGGCCATGCCTTCGACATCGAGGCGGCGGCCTAGCGCCCAGAGGGTGTCGACCATACCGGCGTGCCCCGCGTAGTTGCCGAAATAGAGGACCCTCCGGCCCTGCTCATCGACCATCCTCTCGTAGTCGATGACGGAACAACCGAGGTCCATCATCCGTTTGAGCATGGGCATGTTCTGGCTCTGGCCCTTGGCGGTGTGGGAGAAAAAGACATAGACCTTGTCTTTCTCGATGAGGCCGATGGGGATCTCCTTGAGGGCGAAGACGACGGAGCAAGGCGAGAGTTTCTCCTCGACCGGGATCCCCGATAGGCGGTAGTCCTCGTCGTTGAAGACCCGGATCTCCGAGGGCTGGATCCGGATGTCGAGGGGATGCCTGTCGACGAGCTCCCGAACGTGAGACGGGATCAGCGGAACCCGCTTCTCCCACTTGTTGACGTCCTCTCTGCGGATGCCGACCTTGATGTTCATGATGAATGCCTTTGGCGACAATATGATAGAAGATGATTATGTCACAATCGTCCGGGGCGTTCAACTCCGCTCCAGGGGACGTCCCTCTTTGAGGGTTGACGGCGGAGGGGCGAATCAATAAGATGAGCGGAGATGATCCGGTTTCACAACACCCTGGGCGGCAAGGTCGAGGCGTTCGAACCGATCGAGCCCGGCTTGGTCAAGCTCTACACCTGCGGGCCCACGGTTTACGATTTCCCCCATATCGGCAACTGGCGCGCCTACGTCTTCGAGGACCTGCTCAAGCGCTTCCTGGTGTTCCAAGGCTTCAAGGTCACTCATGTCATGAACATCACCGATGTCGACGACAAGACGATCCGCGGCGCCCGGGCCAAGGGCGTCGGCCTCGGCGAGTACACCCGGCCGTTCATCGAGGCCTTCGATCGCGAACGCGACATCCTGAACATCCTCCCCGCCGACCACTACCCGCGGGCGACCGAACACATCCCGGAGATGGTCGCGATCATCAAGGGCCTCCTCGACAAGGGCTTCGCCTACAAAAAGGACGGTTCGGTCTACTTCGCCATCGCCAAGTTCCCCGGCTACGGCCGTCTGTCCAAGATCAATCTCGACGACCTCCGCCCGGGCAGCCGCGGCGACGCCGACGAATACGAGAAGGAAAGCGTCCATGATTTCGCCCTGTGGAAGGCGCCCAAGGAGGGCGAGCCCGTCTGGGAGACCGAGATCGGGCCCGGCCGGCCCGGCTGGCACATCGAATGTTCGGCCATGAGCTCAAAGTACCTCGGCCGGACGTTCGACATCCATTGCGGCGGGGTGGACAACATCTTCCCCCATCACGAGAACGAGATCGCCCAATCCGAGGCGGCCAACGGCGTCAAGTTCGTCAACTTCTGGCTGCACTGCCACCACCTCGTCGTCGACGGCGAAAAAATGGCCAAGTCCAAGGGCAACTTCTACACGCTCTCGGATATCCTCGCCCTCGGTCATGACTCCCTCGACGTCCGTTTCCTGCTGATCTCCACGCACTACCGGAAAATGCTTAATTTCACGTTTGAGGCCCTGGACCAAGCCAAAGCGGCGCGGTTGAGGCTCGGGAATTTCCTCGGCGAGCTCAAGGATGTCACCCAGGAAAGGGCGACGAATCCGGAGATAGCGGGACTCATCGCGAACGCTCGAAATGGCTTTATCGCCGGGCTCGAAGACGACCTCAACATTTCGGAGTCCATGGCCGCAATTTTCAGCCTCATCAAGAGCCTCAATCCCCTTCTCTCCCGGGGAGAGGTGTCTAAGAGTGACGCTCAAAAAGTCCTCGATCTTTTCTCTTCGCTCGACGAAGTCCTGGCGATCAAGCCCTCCCCTATCAGATCGGCATCGGGCAAGATCGCGGCTCTCACCGGCGTTTTGGCGACAGGAGCGGTCGGCACCGTCGTCAAAAAACAGCCTTCGGATGTGCCAAACCAGCTGGACAGCGAGATCCAAGAAAAGATCGAGGCCCGGCAGAAGGCTCGGGCGGACAAGGACTTCACTCTGGCCGACGAGATCCGCGACGAGCTGCTGCGGGAAGGCATCCTCCTCGAGGACACCAAGGACGGCGTCCGCTGGAAAATAATCGCCCCCCCGCGGACCTGAAGTTTTCGAAGGAGCCATTCAAGGACCGTGACCGACGGCAAGCGCAGCACTCAGGCCCTGGGCATGCGGGGCGAAGAGATCGCCTGCGCCTATCTCAAGAAGAAAAAATACGCCATCGTTACCCGGCGCTTCCGCATGTTCCACGGCGAGATCGACATCATCGCCAGGGACGGCGCGACGCTCGTCTTCGTCGAGGTCAAGGCCCGGGCCGACGAATCCTTCGGGCGGCCGGAGGACGCGGTGACACCCGGCAAGCAGCGGCAGATCCGGAAGATCGCCCAGGGCTACTTGGTGGAGAACCCCCTCGGCGACGCCGCCTGCCGTTTCGACGTCATCTCCATCCTGTTCGATGACGGGAACGGCTACCGGCTCGAACACTTCGTCGACGCTTTTTGAGGTTGCCGACTCTAGAACGCGTAGACGAACCCGAGGCGGAGGTTCCTTCCCGGTTCGACCATGGCCTCGGAATCGGCCCTGGCGACGTAGGCCGCGTTGAAAATGTTCCCGAGAGTGACATAGAAATTCAAGCCGCGCCAGAGACAGGTCGCCTTGAGATTGACGAGCTCCGATGAGGCGACATCGATCTCCGCCGGTCCCGGAGTTGACTTGGCCAGGCGGAAGGTGGCGTTGAGCTCCGCCGAGAACTTCCCCTTCCAAACCCTCGTCCCCGTGTAGATCTGGAAGGGGGGTATGTCGTTCAGGGGGACGCCGGTCTCCAGACTCCTGCCGCGGATGGTGGCGACGTTCCCAAAGACCTTCCAGCCGGGCAGGAGGAACGCCTCGGCCTCGAACTCGAGTCCCTGCAGTCGGCCCTTCTCGATGTTCCCGTAGGTGTAGGTCGAAGGGTCGAGCCGATAGCGCTCGATCATGTCGTCGATCTGATAGCGGAAGGCGTAGAGCCCGAAGAAATGACGCCGGCCGAGGAGTTTCAGCCCGCCGTCTAGATTGAGGCTGCTTTCGGGCCGAAGGTCCGGGTTTCCGACGATGAAGCCGCGGCCGCTTATCCCGGTGTAGAAGCGCTCGTTGATGCTGGCCAGGCGGTAGGCCCTGGACAGGTTGACGAAGGCCGTCAGGTTTTGCACGAGCTTGTAGGAGACGGCCAGGAAGCCGGTCGGCTGCCCGTCCTTTGTTACGACAGGCGATTCTTCTCCCAGGGGCAGGGCCTTCATCCCGAGGAAATCGTAGCGTATCCCCCCCAGGATATCCAGCCGCTCGATCCCAGAATAATCCGCGGACAGGAAGAAGCCAAGATCGTCCCGGCTGCCGTCGACGTAAGGATATTCCTCGACGATCCCGGTCACGCCGCCGAATTCGTCGAAGGACGTGTATTTGTTGTAAGCATCGGCCGTGCCCCGCCCGAAGTAATCGACTCCGCCCTCGAGCCTGAGGGAAGGCGCGAGCTTCTTGGCGTAGGACAACTGGGCACCGGACTCGGTGCTGTCTGTCTTGGCGAAGGATTCCATGGTCAGGAAGCCGGAGTAGGTGTCGGTCAGGGTTTCCAGGAAATTAGGATTGACGAAGGCGTGGAAGAGGATTTCACCGTCCTTCCCGACATTCTTTTCCTTCCAGTGGAGCTGCAGGAGGTTCTGGCTTTCCCTGGGATACCACGTCGGTTTGGTCGCGGCCGTAGTATTCGGCTTGCCGATGTCCGTCCCCCGCGCCCCTAGAAAGCTGATGTCGACTTCCCTCTTATCGGTGCGGTGGGCGATCTTGGCGAGGAGGCTTCCTTGGGTGTATTGGGACTGAGGGACCTTCATCCCGCCCGGAGCCCGGTATTCCCCGGCGTCCGCGTTTTGGAAGGAAAGGGAGAACGCCCACGACTTGACCGAACCCTCCAGGGACAGGCCTACCCCGGTCTCTCCGTTGACCGTGGCGTATCCCGTGAGGAGACGGCCGTGGATACCGCCGTCGAAGCGGGGGGTCCGGGTCATGACGTGAATGACACCGCCTATGGCATCGGAGCCATAGAAGACCGAAGAGGAGCTTCTGAGGACCTCGATCCGTTCGATGTCCTCCGGGCTGACGAACGAGGCGTTGGGCCCCGTCCGGCGGTCGCTTTCGAGCCGGGCGCCGTCGATGAGATAGAGGACCCTGCGGCGGGCCAGACCCCGCACCGAAGGGACCAGCGAGAAGCCGGCCGAACCGAGAGCCCCGACACCCGGGACATCCTGCAGGGCCTCGGTGATGTTCGGGAGCATTTTTTCTGACAGGGTCTCTCCCGATATGACCGTGTTGGCCGCCGGAACGCTGATCGACGGCTCGGGGTACCGGAGGGCCGTGACAAGGATCTCCTCGTTTTGCTTGATCAGCGGGACGAGAACGAGCTGGACCTTCTTGCCGAAGGCCTTGCGCTCGATCAGGAATTCACGCTCGTAGTAATCGGGGTGAACGATCTCGAGCCGGACGCGGTCGGCCTCCGGCACGTCCAGGACGAAGCCGCCGTCGGCGGCCGTCTCCGTCTTGACGCCCGTTGGCCGGTGAAGGACGACGGCCCCGACGACCGGATTCTGAACGGGACTGACCACGTTGCCGCGGATCTCCATGGCCTGGGCCGCGACGCTCAGCATGGCGCATACGAAGATGATGATGACGGTCCTTTTATGCATAGCTCTTTCCTCTTTCTTTTAGACATAGAAAAGGGCCGGATTCTTCCATGAGCATGGCGGATCTCTCGACGATGGGCGCTGTAACCTTCAAGGGTCGGCAGGTTCCGGCCCTCACTCAAGTGCGCTTGCGCTTCCGGGCGATCACTCGCGCGGGGTCGGAAGATGACAAAGCCAGCTCCCGGATGGTCTTGCCCAGGACGGGATGGCGGGTTTTGGGGGCGATCTCACACAAAGGGACCAGGACGAAATTCCTTTGGGCCAGCCGCGGATGCGGGACGACAAGATCCGGGCTTTCCAGGACCGTATCACCGGCAAGAAGGATGTCGATATCGATCGTCCGGGGGCCCTTATCGACCGTCGGGACGCGTTCCTGCCGGGCCTCGATCGACTTCGCGAGCTTGAGCAGGGCCCGCGGGTCGAGGAAGGAACGGACCTCGAGGACCTGGTTCAGGAACCAGCCCTGGTCGAGGTGGTCGACCGGCTCGGTCTCATAGACCGACGAAGCCCGGAGGACCTCCGCTCCGCTCTCGCGGAGGAGCTTTCTGGCCCGGGCCAGGTTCCTTGTCCTGTCTCCCAGGTTGCTGCCGAGGCTCAGGAAATAGACCACGTCTCACCTCCTCCCCATCTTATACAAATGCGGTCCACGGTTGCAATTTGGAAAGGCTTTGTTTAGTATTAGCCCTCCCGGGATGGATCCCGGGAAGACACGGAACGGAGAAAGAGCATGAGCAAGCTGATCTTCCTCGACAACGGGGCGACGTCTTTCCCCAAGCCCGAAGAAGTCTACACCTACATGGACAATTTCTACCGGCACTTCGGCGTCAACCCCGGACGGTCCGGCTACGACCTGTGCATGGAGGCCGGGCTTGTGGTCGAGGAGACCCGGAAAATGTTGACCGAGTTCTTCCACGGCACGGACCCCAACCGTCTCTGCTTCGGCTATAACTCGACCGACGCCCTGAACCTGATCATCTTCGGCATGCTCCGTCCCGGCGACCATGCCATCTCGACGACCGTCGAGCACAATTCCGTCCTCCGCCCGCTCTACCACCTGCGCCGGGAGGGCGTCGAGGTCGACTTCGTGCCTTTCGACGGGGCCGGCTTCGTCGACCCGGACGAGATCCGCAAGAAGTTCCGGCCCAACACGCGCCTGGTGATCGTCAACCACGCCTCGAACGTCATCGGCACGGTCCAGCCCATCGCCGCCATCGGCAAGCACTGCCGGGAGGCCGGCATTCCCTTCGCCATAGACGCTTCGCAGTCGGCGGGCAAGATCCCGGTCGACATGGACGCCCAGTTCTTCGACGTCGTGGCCTTCACCGGCCATAAGTCCCTTCTCGGCCCGACGGGCATCGGCGGGCTCTACGTCCGTGAGGGCGTCGAGATCCGGCACACCCGGGCCGGAGGCACGGGCGTGCGCTCCGCCGTCCGGTCTCATCTCGACGAATACCCCTACCGTCTCGAATACGGAACTCCCAATGTCGTGGGCATCGCCGGCCTCAAAGCCGGGTTGACCTGGCTCCTGGGCAAGGGACTCGAAACCGTCCACGCCGAGGAGATGAGACTCACCCGGATCCTCCTCGACGGCCTCCGGGCCATCCCCCGCGTCAGGCTTTACTGCCTGGACAACCTCGACAACCATATCGCCGTCCTTTCTTTCAATGTCGATGGGATGGACGCGGCCGACGTGGGGACGATGCTGGACGTGGATTTCGGCATCGCTTGCCGGACCGGCCTCCACTGCGCGCCTCTCGTCCACGAACAGATGGGGACCGACAAGATCCACGGGGCCGTCAGGTTCGGGATCGGCCCGTTCAACACCGAGGGCGACATCCGGACGGCTATCCGGGCGGTCGGAGAGATCGCGGCTCTCCGCATGATGAAGCGCTGAGTCCGGAAGCCTCCCCCGGAGGCTTTCCCCCGACGACATCCTGCCCCACTCTATCAGGCTAAGGGTAGGAGTATCGTGACGGTCGTCCCCTCGCCCCGCCGGCTCTTGACCGCTACCGTCCCCCGATGGGCGAGGACGATGTGCTTGACGATGGACAATCCGAGGCCCGTGCCACCGAGCTTCTTCGAACGGGACTTATCGACGACGTAAAACCGCTCGAAGATATGGGGAAGGTGGCTGGAGTCTATGCCAAGACCCGTGTCCGCCACCTCGATAAGGAAGCGCCCGTCCTTGGCGCCCAGCCGGACCGTCACGCTCCCCTTGTCGGTGTATTTCACGGCGTTGTCGAAGAGGTTGAGCAGAAGGCCCTCGACCTGGAGAGGATCGGCCTGGATCGGGGGCAAGTCGGGGGACGCCTCGAGAGAAAGGGTGAGGCCCTTTTCACGCGCCAGTTTCTCGAACAGCCCGAGGATGTTCTCGGCCAGCGGTCGCATGGGAACCTCTGTTTTCTCGACCTTCATCCCCCGGTCCTCGAGTTGGGACAGGGTGAGGAGGTCCTCGACGATGGCGATCATCCGGTCGGTGTTCCGGCGGATGATCTCAAGGTAAGCCCGATTCTCGTCGCCCGCCCGAGGCTCCATGGTTTCGACGAATCCCTTGATCGCCGTCAGCGGCGTCTTGAGCTCGTGCGAGACGTTGACGACGAAATCCTTCTTGATCCTTTCGAGGTCCCTCAGCTCCGTGATGTCGTATAAGGTCACGACAATGCGGTCGCCCGCGGCAAGATACGCGGCGTTGCAAAAATAGGTTCGATCGCCGATCTCCGCCTCTTCGGCCGCTTCGGCCTTGGCCGCCCGGACCCGCCGGATGACCTCGCCCAGCGCCGAGCTCCGGACAACCTCCCAAAAATGCCGTCCTTCCGGGGCGTTCATCCCGGCGATCCGGCGAAAGCTCGCGTTACACAGGACGATCCGCGAATCCCTGTCCAGGACGCAAAGTCCATCCCGGATGGAGGCCAGGATGCCGTTGATCTCCTCGTTCTGCACCCGGATCTCCCCGAACATGTCCTTGAGCTTTCCGGTCATCGCGTTGAAGCTCCGGGCGAAGTCTTTGAACTCTCCGTTCCGCCGCGTCGAGACGGCGACATCGAAATCGCCCGAGGACACCCGGGAGGAGGCGTCGATGAGCTCGCGGACGGGAGCGGCGACCGATCGGGTGAGGAAAAAAGCCAGGATCAAGGCGACGCAGGTCGCCAAACCGACGACTTTCAGCAAGTCGCCGCGCAGGGAGGCCAAAACGGCTTCGAGGTCCTTCGCGAACAGGCTCAGGCGAAGAGCGCCGACGATCCGGCCGTCCGCTTTGAGCGGAATGCTCATGTACATCATCTCCGCTTTGAGCGTCGAGCTGAAGCGGATGGACATCCGCTTCTCCCCTTGGAGGGAAGCCTGGATCTCCGGCCTGTAGAAATGGTTTTCCATGTCCCGGGCTTCCTTCTCCGAGTCGGCCAAAACGGTTCCGGCCGGGTCGATCACGGTCACGCGCGTCCCCGTTTTCCCACTCGTTTCCGTCACGAGCTTGCCTAGGTCGCCCGTGCCGGAGCCCGTGAGGAAAGGGATCACCTGACTCTCGAGGAGGCGGGCCATGTGCTCCAGGCCGGAGGCCTGCTCCTCGTTGTAATGCTTCCGTAACAGCGGCGGGACGACGAGCGTCACGGCGGCGACAAGCAGGCCGATGACCGCCGCGTATCCTAAAAAAACCCTTAGAAAAAGCGTCTTTTTCATTCTTCGAGCTTATACCCCACGCCACGGATATTCTTGACCAACAAGGCCGCCGCTCCCAGTTTCTCCCGCAGGTTGCGGATATGGACGTCTACGGTCCTGTCGACGACGGCCTTTTCGGTGCCCCAGAGGAAGTCGAGGATCTGGTCGCGGGTGAGCACCCTTCCCCGGCGCGAAGCCAGTAGCTGGAGGATCTTGAATTCCGTCGCCGTCAGCTCGACCTTCGCCCCTTCCGCCGTGACCTCGAACTTGTCGAGGTCGATGACGAGCGTCCCCACCACGATCCTCCGCGCCCCCTCCCCCCCCCTGGGCCGCCGCAGCACGGCGTGGATCCGGGCCACGAGCTCTTTGACGGAAAAGGGCTTGGTCATGTAATCATCGGCGCCGAGTTCGAGCCCGACGACCTTGTCCGATTCGTCCCCCCGGGCCGTCAGCATGATGATGGGGACTTGGGCGAGCTCGTCGGATTTCCGGATCTGCCGGCAAACCTCGAGTCCGTCGGTGTCCGGGAGCATCAGGTCGAGCAGGATAAGACTCGGCTTCTCGCGGGCCAGATACCGGTAGAGGTCTTCCGCTTCTTGGAAGCCTTCGAACCGGTAGCCGGATTTCTGAAGACTGACCCTCAGAAGCTCGAGGATATCGGCTTCGTCGTCAAGGGCGGCGATCACAGGAGGCATCCGTCACCTCGCTCCTCTCATGAGGGGTCATTATAATGAAAAAGTTGTCATTTGACACCGATTTTTTTCGCCTTTTATCAGACCTTAATATTGGCCCGTTTGATTGGAAGCGGAAGTTAGGGAACGCCTGGGAATCCGGATTCCGATCGGTCCGCTTTTACAAGGCGATTGGAGCGACGCCTTTCCGTTGTGCTCGATCCGCCGCCGGTATATAATTAAAAAAACCGTTCGCAGGAGCATGTCATGAGCAAACTCGTCATCCCCCTCTTATTCCTTATTTTCGGCTTGGCCGGGATCACGTCGGCCCAACGGAAGTTCGATCGAGATGTCATCCCGACGTCAAAGGGCGATCTCGAGATCACGTTTCTCGGGCACGGCAGCTTGATGATGACCTTTGGCGGGAAAACGATACACGTCGACCCCTATGGCGAGGTCGCCGACTACGGCGCCCTCCCCAAGGCCGACCTCATCCTCGTCACCCACGATCATTTCGACCACCTCGATCCGAAGGCCACCCAAGCCATCCTCCGGCCGGATACCCAGGTCGTGGCCGCCAAGTCGTGTGTCGCCAAACTGCCCAAGGCCCTTATCATGGCCAACGGCGAGACCCGGACCGTCCTCGGTCTGACCATCGAAGCCGTGCCCGCCTACAACATCGCCCACATGAGGCCCGATGGTAAGCCGTTCCACCCTAGGGGTGAGGGGAACGGCTACGTCGTCGCCTTCGGCGACAAGCGGGTCTATATCGCCGGAGATACCGAGAATACTCCCGAGATGAAAGCCCTCCGGGACATCGACGTGGCCTTCCTGCCGATGAACCTGCCCTACACGATGACGCCCGAGATGGTGGCCGACGCCGCTCGCGCCTTCCGCCCGAAGATCCTCTATCCCTACCACTACGGGGATACGGACACGTCCAATTTGGTGAAGCTTCTCCAGAGAGAAAAGGACATCGAGGTCCGGGTCCGGAAGCTCAGCTGACACGTCCGGCCGCGGGCCGGCCGACCTGGGGGCGGATACGCTTTATTTGCCCTCGGCGCAGGTTTTAAGCTCCGCCTCCCGTCCCTCTTCCATGTGGTGCTTGATGGTCCTGCCCCGGACCATGTAGATCACGTTCTCGCCGATGTTGGTGGCGTGGTCGGCGATGCGCTCGAGGTGGCGGCCGACGAGGATCAGGTCCACGGCCCGGGGGATGGTCGTCGCGTCGGCCATCATGAACGTCAGCAGCTCCCGGAAGACCTGTTCGTTCAGCTGGTCCACGCGGTCGTCCCGCTCGCAGACGTCCTTGGCCAGCTTGTCGTCACCGTTGATGAAGGCGTTGAGAGCGTCGCGAACCATCTCCTGGGCCAGCTCGGCCATCCGGGGGATGTCGATGAGCGGCTTGAGCTGCGGATGCTTGAGAAGGTCCATGGTTCGTTCGGCGATGTTGACGGCCAGGTCGCCGATGCGCTCGAGGTCGCTGCCGATCTTCATGGCCGAAGTGATGAAGCGCAGGTCCGTCGCCATCGGTTGACGAAGGGCGAGCAGGCGCATAGCCATTTCGTCGACTTCGACGTCGAGGATGTTGATGGCCTCCTCCCGCTCGAGGACCTGGCAGGCGAGTCTCTCGTCGCGGTCCTTGAGGCCCCGGACGGACAGGGCGATCTGCTCCTCGGCGCGCGCCGCCATCTCCAGAAGCTTCTCCTTGAGCGACTTCAGCTCTTCATCGAACGGGCGTTCCTTGATCATCTTGATTACTCCTCCGGCCGCGGGGAAGGCCCCGCCTTAGCCGAACCGCCCCGTGACGTACTCCTCGGTGAGCTTGTTCGTCGGGTTCGTGAAGATCTTGTCCGTGACACCGAACTCGACGAGCTCTCCGAGCATCATGAAGGCCGTGAAGTCGGACACGCGGGCCGCCTGCTGCATGTTGTGGGTCACGATGATGACAGTGTAGCTTTTTTTGAGGGTTTCAATCAAGTCCTCGAACTTGGCCGTGGCGATGGGGTCGATGGCCGAGCAGGGCTCGTCGAAGAGGATGACCTCGGGCTCGACGGCCAAGGCCCGGGCGATACAGAGGCGCTGCTGTTGGCCGCCGGAGAGCGAGAAGGCGTTCTCGTCGAGACGGTCCTTGACCTCTTCCCAGAGCGCGGCCCCGCGGAGGCTCCGCTCGGCCACCTCCTCGAGCTTCCTCTTGTCTCTCATCCCGTTGATCCGGAGCCCATAGGCGATGTTGTCGAAAATGGACTTGGGGAAGGGATTCGGTTTCTGGAAGACCATGCCGACGCGGCGCCTCAATTCGACCACGTCGACGTCCGGATCGTGGATGTTTTTCCCGTCGAGCAGGATCGTCCCCTCCATTCGCGTGCCCGGGATGACATCGTTCATCCGGTTCAGGGTCCGGATGAACGTCGACTTCCCGCATCCCGACGGACCGATAATGGCCGTGACCCGGTTCTCGAAGCAGGCGATATCGACCTTGTTGAGCGCCTTCTTGGCCCCGTAATAGAAATCCAGGCCCCTGGCCTCCATCCTGATCTTCAGCGGTTCGGCGCTCATCTTTGTTTCCTTCTCAGACGGTACCGGATGATGACGGCCGTCATGTTCATTCCCAGGACAAGCACGATCAGGACAAGGGCCGTCCCGTAGGCCAGGGGCCGGACCTGGAGGATCGCGTGGTGCTGGGTGGCCATGATATAGAGGTGATATGGGAGGGCCATGAACTGGTCTCCCGGGGATTTCGGAAGGTAGGGCAGGAAGAAAGCGGCCCCCGTGAACATGATCGGCGCCGTCTCGCCGGCCGCCCTGGCCAGCCCGAGTACGGTTCCCGTCAGCATGCCCGGCACGGCGTATGGCAGGACGTTGGTCCGGATGGACTGCCACTTCGTGGCCCCCAGGGCCAGGGCCCCTTCGCGGTAGGATTGGGGGATGGTCTTCAGGGCTTCCTCGCTGGCAGTGATCGTCCAGGGCAGGGTCATCAGCCCCAGCGTCAGCCCGGCCGAAAGGAGCGACGTTCCGAAGTGCATGATGTTGACGAACAGGATGACACCGAAAATGCCGTAGACGATAGAGGGCACTCCGGACAGGTTCCGGATCGAGAGCCTTATGAGCCGGGTCAGTCGGGACTGCCGGGCATATTCGTTGAGGTAGATCGCGGCGCTCATCCCCAGCGGGATGGCCAGGATGGCCGTGATCATCGTGACGATGAACGTCCCGAAGATGGCCGGGAAAATGCCGCCCTCAGTCATCCCCCGACGAGGAGCTTGGCTGAGAAACTCCCAGCTGATCACTCCCCCACCCTTGCTGCCGATGTCGTAAAGGAACAGCAGGAGAACAGCCAGGACGAGATAGAGGCAGACCCGGAGCAGGACGAACCCGATGGCCTGCGTGATTTTCTTCCGGGCCCGCTGATTCATTGCTCCCGCTCCTGATATTTCCTGAGGACAACGTCTGCCACCAGGTTGACGATGAATGTCATGACGAAAAGGACGAGGCCTATGGCGAACAGGGCATAATAGTGGGTCGTATAGTACGGGACCTCGCCGAGCTCGATGGCGATGTTGGCCGTCATGGTCCGGACCGATTCGAGGAGCGCCTGGGGCAGGTGGGGGAACGTCCGGGCGTTGCCCGTGGCCATGAGGACGGTTATCGTCTCGCCGATGGCCCGGCCCATGCCAAGCATGGAGGCGGCGATGATGCCTGAGAGGGCGGCCGGAAGCTTCACCCGGACGAGCGTCTGCCAGCGGGATGCCCCCAGGGCGAGCGAAGCTTCACTGTAAATGGCCGGGACGGCGTTCAAGGAGTCTTCGGAAATGCTGATGATCGTGGGAAGCGCCATGATCGCCAGGAGCAGGCTCCCGTTCAAGGCAGTCAATCCATGTGGAACGTGAAATACCTTGGCAATGGTGGGGGCGAACAGGACCATCCCCAGAAAACCGATGACCACGGAGGGAATTCCGGCGAGGATCTCGACGACGGGCTTGACGATCTCCCGGACACGCCAATGAGCGACGTCCGAAAGGTAGGCGGCGACGCCGATGCCGATCGGCACGGCGATCGCGAGCGCCCCCACGGTCACGAGGAGCGTGCTCATGATCATAGACAGGATCCCGTATTCCGCCTTCTCGGGAGACGTGGGATCCCAGGTCTTGCCGCTGAGAAAGCGTCCGATATTGATCTCTTTAAAAACCGGGAAAGCGGTGGTTATCAGCGTGGCGAAAATGCCGACCAGGACGAGGATCGCCAGAACGGCGGAGGTGAAGAAAAAGGCTCTGATCGCAGCTTCTTTGAGCTTCGACAACTTCTTCTTGCGCATCGCCCGACCAGAGCCTTTCTCAGCTTACCTGAGGTTCTTCTCGTCACTGGCCTTGTGAGCGGGGCTGATGGCGAAGAACCCTTCTTTCACGACGATCTGCTGGCCCTCGTCGCTGATCTCGAAACGGATGAAGTCAGCCACGGCGGCGGACGGTTTGCCGTTGGTCGCCTGGTAGAGACCCCGGGCGATGGGATAGTTTCCGGAATCCACGGCAGCCTTGTCCAGCGGCGAATAGGCCTGCCCGTCGGCCGTCCTGGAAATATTGAGGACTTTGAGGCCCTTGCGGACCTTTCCGGTCTGGTCGAAGAGGTAGCCGACGCCAACGTAACCGATGCCGCCCTCGTCCTGAAGGACGCCCTCGATGATCTGGGCATTGCCGTTCATCTCTTTCATATCGGTCGAATAGTTTTTGTTTCCGAGGACGTGCTCCTGCATGAAGACGTAGGTGCCGGAGTTGGACTGGCGCCCATAGAGCGAGACGGCCTTGTCCGGTCCGCCGACGGCCTTCCAGTTCTTAATGTCGCCGCGGTAGAGAGCGCCGACATCGGCCATGGTCATCTTGTCGAGGGTGTTTTTCTCGTTGACGATGATGCTGACGCCGTCGACGGCCACGACGAAGAAACGGGGATTGACGCCCTTCTCCCAGGCCAGGTCAATCTCTTTTTGTTTCCACACACGGGAGTGGTCGGCGATGTCGCAGGTACCGTTGGTCAGGGCCGCGATGCCCGTGCTGGAACCGCCGCCCATGACGGCCAGGGCCTTGCCGGGGTTCCTTTCCATGTACTGCTCGGCCAGGACCTGGACGAGGTTGACCAGGGTGTCGGAGCCCTTGACCTGGATCATCTTCGCCTTCTGGGCGGAGGCCAGGCCGCCGAGCCCAAGAAGGAGCCCCATGATCACGAGAGTCGTCGTGATGATTTTTTTCATAACTTTACTCCTTTATAGACGTGTTCAATATTCGCGTCATCGCCCCGTCAGAAAGACAGGAAGAACGTCAGGTTGAAGACGACGTCGCTGTTCTTCGTGGCGTTGGCGTTGTAGCGGAGTCTGTTAGCATAGTTGGTGAACCAGACGTTCGGCTGGAGCCTCCAGCTCTTGTTGTTCGGGGCCCAGTCGAAGCCGGCGATGACCAGGCTCATGTCCATGTCAGGGTCCAGGCTGTTCGGGTTATAGCTGTCGTACCGGGCGAAGAGGGCGAGCTTGTCGGACTCGATGGTGTAGCGACCGAAAACGGACCAGCCGCCCACGTTGTACTTCTCGCCGTCCGTCTGGTAGAAGTCGTTCTTGTAGGTGACCCACTCGCCGCCGATGACCAGGTCCTTGACCATTTCAAAGTAGGCGTCGAGCTTGTACGTTTGACCCTTGGGCTTCGTTTCGGCCGGGAGGGACACGACCGGCAGCTTCCGCTCATATTCAAAGTAGCCGACGACGGAGATCCCCGGGACCGGGATGACCTGAGCCTGGACCTCGACCTCTTTGTACTGGTCGGTTTCGGCGTGGCCGTAGCCGCCCCCGTTGTAATACCCGACCGCCATGCGGAAGAACTTGGCGAAAGAGTATTTCAGGCTCGCGCCGATATCGGCGCTCGTGGCGGCGATATCCTTCTTGAAGATGTCCTTGTACCCGTCCACGAAGGTCTTGGCGACGCTCCGCAGGCCCCAGCGTTCTTCGGCCGGCTTGAAGGTCAGGGTCTCGATCATGCCGACGTTCAGGGTCATTTTTTCAACGAGGAAGTTGTCGTACTGGAGGAAGAGGTGCTTGATGAACGGGCGCAGCTTGTCGTCCTTGCTAAGCGAAGTCCCCGTGACCGGGGTGCCTGTCAAAGTGACCCCGGTGACATTGGCCGTGTTGTCGGCGTCCAACCTAAAACGGAACTTGAGGTTGTCGTTGATCTTGTTCTCGTAGTTGAAGTAGGCCCGGCGGAACAGGAACGCGTTGCTGAGGTAGGCCGTCGTGTCGCTGGCCGGCTTGAGTGTGATCGGTCCCGCGTCCGTCATGAAGAGCCGGTAGTCGAGGTAGATCGTCGTGCTGAAGGTCTGCTGGGCCATCAGGGCCGCCGAGGACAGGATCATGAAACCGAGGAAAAGAAGCGGTGCGATCTTGTGTTTGCGAGTCATTCGTGTTTCTCCTTTCTCACGTTTTTTTCAATTCTCTTGCCAAGCTTCGGTGCACCTTGACCTCCCTTGACTTGGCGTTCTGGGGAGGGAACACGCCGAGTGTCCACATACAATATAGGGGAGATAAATCAAGAAACGATTAAGACCGGCTCAATTTTCTGTTAACACGCAGAAAAGCGGCCGTTCCCTGGCCGGGATCGTCGAAGTATGCTATAGTGTTCTTTAATATTTTGCTTGGAGATCGCTTCATGCCGACGGTCGAATATCAGGGTCATCAACTGGAACTGAACGAAGAAGGTTTTCTGGTCAACCCGGAAGAATGGACCGAAGACATCGCCTTATTTCTGGCCAAGGATCAGGAGAGCCTCGACGTCCTCTCGCCAGAGCATTGGGCCGTCATCCGTTTCATCCGCGGCTACTATTTGGAGAAGAAGCTCGCTCCCATGGTCCGCGCCATCTGCAAGACCACGAACTTGCAGCTGCGTCAGATCTACGAGCTCTTCCCCTCCGGACCTGCCAAGGGCGCCTGTAAGCTGGCCGGCCTGCCCAAACCCGACGGTTGCGTCTGACCGGCGATGACACTCATCGGGCTCCTCCGCGTCCTGACCATCGCCTCGGCCGCCTTCAGCTTCGCGGCCCTTGTTTTCCTGATCTCCCGCACGTTCGCTTTCGGCCGTCGTGAATATCTCTCGGCCCCTCGAGGCTACGCCGGAAACGGCATCATCTACGCGTTCGGCCGGGGGATGCTCGAAAAAGAAAGCGTCGCCCTCCACAGGCCGACCTTCATCGGCGGCATCCTCTACCACGGGGCCATATTCGCCGGCCTGCTCTATCTCTTCTGGACGGTGCTTCTGCCGAGAACCGGGCCACCCCTTTGGGCCTTCCGGCCCATTCTCCTCGCCGGCGCCGCGGTAGGAATAAGCCTGCTCATCAAACGCGCGGCCAAGCCTCACCTGAGACGCCTCAGCTGCCCGGATGACTTCTTCGCCAACGCGTTCGTCGATGTCTTCCTGGTCTTGGCCTTCGCTCACACGATTTTCCCGTCGCTCGAGCCCGCCCTGCTGTCCGTCTCCATCCTCCTCTTCATCTATGTTCCGGTCGGCAAGATCCGCCACTGTTTTTTCTTTTTCTACACCCGCTTCGTCTTCGGCCTGCACTACGGCCGGCGGGGCGCCCTGCCCGGTTCTTCCCGCGAGGCCTGATCATGGAACTGACGCCCGTTAAAAAAGATCCCTATGAAGAAAAATTGCAGCATCTGACGGACGCGGACATCGCGCTCATCTTGGCCGAGTTCCGGCGACGCTTCCGCTCGGCCGACGTCGCCGCCGTCCACACCTGTATCCGCTGCGGGCTGTGCGCCGACGCCTGCCATTATTATCTGACGGGCGGCGAGCTCGAGGACCTGCCGGCCTACAAGCTGAACCTGGTCCTGGGCGTATTCAAGCGCCATTTCACGACGGCCGGGAAGCTCTTCGGCCGCTGGACAGGAGCCAAGAAGCTCGACGCGGCCATGGTACGGGAATGGGTGGACGCGCTCTTCGGCCGCTGCAGCGGTTGCGGCCGCTGCACCATCAATTGCACCTCGGGCATCAACATCCATGCCCTGATCCGCGCCGCCCGCGGTGCCCTGGCCGCGGCCGGCCTGGTCCCGCCCGAGCTCCAATCCACGGTCATGATGGCCGTCGAGCAGGGCAACAACATGGGCATCCCCCGCCAGGAATGGCTGGACACGGTCGCCTGGATCGAGGAAGAACTCCAAGCGGAAACGGGCGACCCCCAGGCCCGGATCCCCATCGACGCCAAGGGAGCACGGCTTCTCTACACCGTCAATCCCCGCGAGCCCAAGTTTTTTCCCCTGTCCCTTCTCGCCGCGGCCAAGATGTTCTACGCTGCCGGAGAAAGCTGGACTTTCTCGTCGGATTATTATGACGTGACGAACTACGGCCTCTACTCAGGAGACGACGCCCACGCCGGACTCCTCTCCAACCGGCTGGTCACGGCCAAGGAAGAGCTCGGAGCCGAAATCCTTGTCCTGGGCGAATGCGGGCACGGCTTCGCCTCGACCCGATGGGAGGCCCCGCAGTGGCTGAACAAACGGTTTCCGTTCCCGGTTAAAAGCGTCCTCGAGGTGGCCACGGACTACGTCCGGGCGGGAAAGATCACCCTCGACCCTTCCCGCAACCAGAAACCGGTCACCCTCCACGACCCCTGCAACCTCGTCCGCCTGGGAGGGGTTATCGAGGAGCAGCGCTATCTGCTGAATAAAGCCGCCACGAACTTCATCGAGATGACCCCCAACCGTCAGAAGAACTACTGTTGCGGCGGAGGCGGCGGCCAGCTCGCGATGACCCGCTACGCGAAGCGCCGGCTCGCCGCGGGCCGCATCAAGGCCGAGCAGATCCGAAAAACCGAAGCCAAGATCGTCGTCGCCCCGTGCCATAACTGCATCGACCAGCTGACCGAACTCAGCCGGGAGTACAAACTGGGCACCGAGATCAAGACGGTGATCGAAGTCGTCGCCGACGCCATCGTCCTGCCGCATCCGAGCGCTTAGCGCCGCCGCACGTTCTTTTTCCGGAACTGGGGCCCGGATCAGAACAGGTAGGTCTTTCCGGCCTCGCCGGGCGAAACCCGTTCTCCCAGCACGGCCCGAAGCGCCGCGACACCCCTGTCACCGGTGCAATGACAAGGGACGACCAAGTCCGGCTCCAACGACCGCAACGCGGCGGCGGTCCGATCCAGACGCGCGTCGCTCGCCTGGAGCAGGTGAAAGCCGCCAATGACGGCGCGAAGCCTTTGCCCCCTGTTGAGGCGGCGAACGTATTGAAGCGTGTTGATGAGGCCGGCGTGGCAGCAGCCGACACAGACGACGAGCCCGTCGTCGGTCTGGATCCACAGGGCGAGGTCATCAAGGATCGGATCTTCCCGCCGGCCCTCTGGGTCGAGATAGAACGGGCCGCCCGTGTCCTCAAACGTCGTCTCGCGCGGAATGGGGCCGGTGACGCCGATCTTTGCAGTGAGCGACGCCGGCCGCTGGACCCAGTGCAGATAGGACCACGGCAGGCGGCCGAGATCGACCGCGGATTCCGGCGGCATCGCGATCGCCCTGGGCCGGCCGTCCCGGATGCTGTAGCGGGGCTGTGAGATAGCCGGATGGCCAAAGACATGGATCTTCCGGCCGGGCCTAAGGACATCGGGAATTCCTCCGGTGTGGTCGTAGTGCCCATGGCTCAACACGAGGACACTTGTCTTTCGCAGGTCAACGTCGAGGAGCCGCGCGTTGCGGGCCAGCGCGCTCCCCTGCCCCGTATCGAAAAGGATGCTTTGTCCTCCGGACACGATCTCGAGGGACAGGCCGTGTTCAGCGACAAGCCCGGCGGCTGCCTGGTTGTCGACGAGAATGGTGATTGTCACATCGGCCGCTGGCATAGCCCTTCCCCAGGGTGGATCGATCCGAGCCCGGTCAAAATGATGTGAGGGGCGAAGATCATGGGATGTCCGAGCTACCCCGAGGGAGAGGTCCCGGAATCGACGGGTTTCTTGAATCTCCTCAAATAGAAGCGGTGCCCTTCGTACGCCGTCTCGGTGAGATCCCCCTGAGTCACCAGCCGGTCGACAACCGACCAGGGCGCTCCGGCCCGGCACAGAAGCGCCTCCACGGCCTCTCGTCTCATCGGGTGGACTGCGGTGATGCTCAGGAGGTCCTTCTCGACATCGCCGGTCGTGGCGAAGGCGTCGCCCTCATAGCCGATGAGGTACTCCACGCGCAGGACCTTTTGGCTGAGAACATGATAGGCCCGGTTGAGCGCTCCCTCTTCCGGGGCCCGGACCCGTTTCTCCGCCGGCGGGCGTGTCGGAACGCTCAGGTAGGCCGTGGAGGGCCGCAGCCGGCCCAGGACGTCGGCGATCTCCTTGAGACAGTCCTCCCCGTCGTTAAGCCCCTCGACGAGCATCGTTTCCGTGACCAGCGTCCCCGCGAAGCTCTCGGCGAACTCCCGCACCCCCTCGAGGATCGCGGTCAGGCTCAGGGCTCGATGAGGCCGGTTGATCCGTCGCCAGATGGATTCCCGAACGGCGTCAATTTTCAGGGAGACCCAATCGGCCTGGGCCAGCTCCTCTCTCACGTCATCTCTCCAGATCAGCGAGCTGTTCGTGATCACCCCGATCGGGATCCCCAGCGGCCTTAAGAGCGAGATCTCCCGGCCTAAGTTCTTGTCTAGGGTGGGTTCCCCGTCCGACACGAACGTGACATAGTCGATCCTCTCGCCCTCACCCCTCGCCTTCACGCATCGGTCCCGCACATCCTTGAAGATGTCTTCCGCTTCATAGAAATGGCGGCGCTCGACCGGCATGTCCGTGGTCCGGCCCACCTGGCAATAAACGCAGGAATAGGTGCACACTTTGGCCGGAATATTGTTGATACCCAGGCTTTTTCCCAGGCGCCGCGACGGCACGGGCCCGAAAGAATAGCGAAATCCTTCCTCTGTCATAACTCCCTCCCTCCCCGCGCCAAGACATGCGTTCCGACCGGTCGCCCCGCATGCCGTGCGATCATGGGGCATTTGACCTTGAAAAGAAAGAAGAGGTTGCGCCGCCCAGGCCAGCACTTCGCGAAGGATCCGCCCATGAACGGCGGGATCCGTCGAAACCTCCTTGGCCGCCTTCAAGGCTTGGCGAGCGAAGCAGGAAATGCCATCGAGATGGGTTTTCACCAGCCAGCTCGGACCTGTCGCTATTCACGGCTAGGGCTGATCATCGCTTCCTGAACCGCCCCCGGGCGACGACGAAAGAATGGCTCCCCGGGCAGGACTCGAACCTGCAACCTATTGGTTAACAGCCAACCGCTC
>CAZZCH010000052.1:0-23353 GCA_964652895.1 uncultured Eubacteriales bacterium | reverse complement strand
TACTTCAATACGTGGCGACCCCACCGGGCGGACTTCTAAGTTGCTTCCCCAAAATCGGAAAATCAAGTGAAGCATAAATATGGGAAAAAATATATCATGAGGCAAAACCGCTACTTTCCTTTTATACACAAAAACCAAAGGCGATAACCTACTACTCAAGAAAGATAAATGCCTTCCTTCAAATTCTTGATTTTGTACCCGAAGTAAGAGATGGGATGGGGAAGCTCCGGCCACCTTCAGAGTTTAAGACATTGGGATTTCGCACAAGCGAAGAAGCAGGGAGCGTTTTTTGTTGTTTCAATAGCACCCTCTTTCGGTGGTTTGTTGACGTAGTTACTGACGGTAGCCACTTGAACCGAAGAGAAGTAGATATTTTCCCCTTCGACCCCATAGAAGCATCTCGCATTTCAGAGCTCAATGCGTTATCGCAAGAACTATCTGAGAAGTTAAGGAGAAACGCAGAGACACGAGTGATGCGCTACAAACACGACACGCTAACAATCCAGTGTATTCTCCCCAAAAAGGCAAAGCTTATTATCGACAAGATTGATCGTGTCCTAGCTCAGCATTATGGCTTCACGGAGGAGGAACTGGATTTCATAATCAACTACGACATCAAATATCGCATGGGGCAAGAAGCAGGAGAGGAGAGGGGGGAATGATAATTCCGCAGCTGCCCAGCGAAAGGCTGCTGTTTAGCACGGTGCGTATCAAGGTCGCACTTGCTGATGGGAACGAGGGAATCGGGACAGGTTTCTTTTTCAGGTATTCTGCCGGCGATGATAAGTCTGTGCCGGTCATAATAACTAACCGTCATGTTGCGGCAAATGCAAGAGCGGCGAGTTTCCAGCTTCATAAAGCCATAATGGTCAATAACATTTCGCAGCCATCTGGTGAGTTCTT
This sequence comes from uncultured Eubacteriales bacterium, assembly GCA_964652895.1. Taxonomy (GTDB): domain Bacteria; phylum Acidobacteriota; class Aminicenantia; order Aminicenantales; family Saccharicenantaceae; genus RBG-16-66-30. Next base: position 22,450 of record CAZZCH010000052.1, on the reverse strand, counting down.
CACTGTATCTGTCAGCAATTTCTCAACTCAATGTATTATGCACCCTCAAGTCGATATATGCGCGATGCCGATCAACCTTCTATTGATTGAGGCAAAAGAAAGAGCAAAGTCGGAAATATATTATGTAGCGTTAGATGAAAGCATTCTCCCTACTAGCCAAAAGCTTGAAGAACTGGGGGCAATAGAAGAGATCGTAATGGCTGGCTATCCCATTGGCTTATGGGACCAAGCTAATAATATGCCTATCGTTCGTCGCGGAATCACGGCCGTTCACCCCGCATTAGATTTCTGTGGCAGGGCAGAAGGCGTAATTGACGCAGCCTGCTATCCGGGATGCTCCGGCTCACCGATCCTAGTTTTAAACGAAGGAAATTATCAAACTAAGACGGGGATGATTATCGGTGGGGCCAGAATTATTCTACTTGGTGTTCTATACGGTGGCCCAGAATTCACAATCGAAGGCGAAATCATTGCTACAAACATCCCGATGCGGACGATTCCCACTGCTCAGATGAGATTACCCATGAGCCTAGGGTTCTATGTGAAGGCACGAGAGATCATTACCCTTGGGGATATTGTGAAAAGGTGCGTTCTCCCTCAAAGGGGAGACTAGAAAATTGAGCACACTTGGTTATTATACAGAGTCCTCCCATGGTACTTCTATTTTCCGGAGAGGAAACTCGAATTCGCCATCGCCCCGGACCTTATACAGGACAAAGCAAGGGGAAGAAAAGGAGTCCGAGAGGTGAGCGGTCAACCTGCTAAGCTACCTGAGAAAAGATCCGAAATTATCCTCTATCAGACCGAGGATGGTCGCACTCGCATCGAAGTTCGCCTGGAGGATGAATCCGTCTGGCTGACGCAGGTGATGATGGCAGAACTTTTTCAGACCTCGGTCCCCAATATTAACATTCATATTCGAAACATACTGGAAGAACAAGAGTTACTCGCGGACGCAACTATTAAGGAATACTTAATAGTTCGATCGGAAGGCCCGCGTCAAGTCACCCGTCCTGTCAAGTTCTACAACCTCGATATGATCCTAGCTGTTGGCTACCGAGTAAGGTCTCACCGGGGCGTCCAGTTCCGCCGCTGGGCCACCGAGAGGCTACGCGAGTATCTCGTCAAAGGCTTCACCATGGACGACGAGCGGCTCAAGGACGGCCGAACGCTCGGGGCCGACTACTTCGATGAGCTTCTGGAGCGAATACGAGATATTCGCGCTTCAGAGAAGCGGTTTTATCAGAAAATCCGCGACCTTTATACCCTCTCAATCGACTATGATCCTAAAGCCGAGCAGACACTGGAATTTTTCAGCATCGTCCAGAACAAGCTCCACTGGGCAATCGCGGGGAAAACCGCGGCCGAACTCATCTCAGAACGGGCTAACGCTGAGAAACCGAACATGGGCTTGACAAGCTGGAAGGGCGGCAAAGTGCGCAGAACCGACGTGGCGGTGGCGAAGAACTACCTCACGGCCGATGAGATTTCCGAGCTCAACCGAATCGTCGTCATGTATCTCGACCACGCCGAGGACCAAGCCCGTCGCCGACGGCCCCTGCACATGCGCGATTGGCGAGCCCGACTCGATGCCTTTTTAAAGTTCAATGAGCGCGAAATCCTTGAGCATTCGGGAAAAGTCTCGATGGAAGTAGCCCAGGCGCTCGCGCTCGACGAATATGAGAAATTCAACAAACTGCGACTTGATGATGAAGCCCGGCGGGAGGCGATTGCGGATGATGGATTTGATGAGACGGCCAGGATGATAGAGGGCAAAGCAAAGAAACGAAAAGCGCTCCCGCCTGATTCTGGGCGAAGGGATCAGAAAGGCCGTAAGAAGGCTTAGGAACAAGAACAACCCAATATCGCGGATTATCCGGGCTCGCCGAAATTCCCTGAATTCCCCCTTGACAAACGCCCTTTGCCGCATTATCTTATAAAGGGTGAACAAAATGGTAAACATATTGAGACGCGAACTGACCCTCAGGCAGGCCAAGGTCCTCAAGGCCGTCGAGGACTTCATCCTGGGGCACGGCTACTCGCCGACCATCCGCCAGCTGGGCTCGGCCCTCGGGATCCCCAGCCCCTCGGCCGTCCTCAAGCACCTCCAGAGCCTGGAGCGGAAAGGGTACATCACCCGCGAGGGCGCCGAGATCCGGGTGGCCGGACTGCCGGCCCTCCTCGAAGGCCAGGTCCGGGTGCCGATGGCCGGCCTCGTTCCGGCGGGCGGGCCGCGCGAGTCTTTCGACGTCTCGGGCGAGGCCATGGACGTCCCGGGCTGGATGGTCGGCCGCCGCCGGGGCAACGTCTTCTGCATCCGGGTCGACGGCAAGAGCATGATCGACGCCTACATCGACGACGGCGACCACGTCCTGCTCGAGCGGACCAACCTGGCCAACTCGGGCGAGATGGTCGTGGCCCTGCTCGAGGACGGATCGGTCACCCTGAAGCGGCTGAGGCGGACCAACGGCCAGGTTTTCCTCATCCCGGAGAACCCGGCCTTTCAGCCGATCGAGGCCCCGTCCGCGAGGATCCTGGGCCGGGTCATCGGCGTCATGAGAAAGTACTGAACGGGGCGATTCCCGAGGGATCTCCCCTTAGGGCAGGGGGAGAGTAAAAAGTTAAATCGAACGAAAAAAGGAGGAGAGGTGTCTTTGTCGAAAAACGGGCGGCGCTACATCGTTCACGTCGATATCGACGCCTTCTTCGCCGCCGTCGAGGTCCTCCTCGACCCGTCGCTCCAAGGCAAACCGGTCATCGTCGGCGGCCTGCCCCACGAGCGCGGCGTGGCCTCGACCTGCTCCTACGAGGCCCGCAAGTTCGGCGTCCACTCCGGCATGCCCTTGCGCAAGTGCTACCAGCTCTGCCCCGAGGGCGTCTTCGTTCGCGGCAACTACCACGTCTACCAGGCCTTCTCGGAGCGCTTCTTCCGCGTCCTCCACGCCGCCACCCCCGACGTCGAGGATGCCTCCCTCGACGAGGCCTACCTCGAACTCACCCGCTGCGGGCACATCTATCCCTCGTTCCCGGCGGCGGCCCGCGACATCAAGCGGCGAGTCGAGGCCGAGATCGGGGTCACGGTCTCGGCCGGGGCCGCCCCGAACAAGATCTTGGCCAAGCTGGCCACCCGCCGGGCCAAGCCGGCCGGCTTTTTCGAGATCCGCGAGGGCGAGGAAGAGGCCTACCTCCGCGACCTCGGCATCGAGGCCCTGCCCGGCATCGGCCCCAAGGCCCAGGTCGTCCTGCGGCTGATGAACATCCACAAGATCGGCGAACTGTGGGAGCTGCCGCGAACGACCCTCCACACGCTCTTCGGCGCGGGCGGGGACGACATCTATCTCCAATCGCGCGGCATCGACAGCCGGCCGCTCGTCACGCGAACCCTGCCCAAGTCCGTGTCGCGCGAGACGACCTTCCTCGAGGACTTGTGGGACAAGCGCCTGCTCCTGGCCCACCTGGCCTACCTCTGCGACCGGCTGACCCTGGCCCTGCGCGAGGACCGCCTCTATGCCCACGTCATCGAGGTCAAGGCCCGCTACGCCGACTTCAAGACCGAGATCAAGTGCCGCTTCGTTCTGTCGCCGCTCCAGGATATGGGCCAGATCTACAAGATCGCCGAGGAGCTCTTCCTCGGGCTTTTCTCCGGCTCGCGGCTGGCCCTGCGCCTCGTCGGGGTCAAGGCGTCGGACCTGGTGCGCGTCCGGCCCCTGTCGCTCTTCGAGCCCTACTCGGAGCGGCCGGAGAGGCTGGGCCGGGCCCTCGATCAGGTCCGCGACAAGTACGGCTTCGGCTCGGTGCTGACGGCCCGGGAGAAGATGCTCGACGCCGTCTACGCCTTCGAGCCGCAGCGGGGCTACGTCCTGAAGACGGCGTCCCTGACGAAGTGAAAGCATGTTCGTCCCGCTCCGCCTCCATTCCGTCTACAGCCGGGGGAAGGGGAGCGTCACGCTCGAGGAGGCGGCGGAGTGGGCCGGGCGGCGGCGGCTCCCGGCCGCGGCCCTGGCGGATGTGGGCAACATCTACGGCTGGGGCAAGTGGAAGCGGGTGGCCGCTGGCGGAGGCGTCAGGCCGCTCTTCGGGTGTGAGCTCGAAATAGGCGGCCGGCGGTTCGTCTTCCTGGTCAAGACGCGCGAGGGCTACTCGAACCTGATGGAGATCTTCAACCGGAAGGAGATCCGGGACGCGTCCGGCCTCGTCGTGATCTACGTTCCTGAGGGACAGTCCCGCTTCGGGGACAGTCCCTCAGGGGACGGCAAGAACGGGGACACGCACAAAGAGTACATGTCCCCGTCAGCAAGCAGCGCCCGGGGCGACAAGAAAGGGGACATGTACCTCCGGTACGTGTCCCCGTCGTGTGACTTGGCGAGCGAGGTCGCGATGCTTGCCGACCTCCGGGAAAAAGTCGAGCCGGGCGACCTCTATATCGGGGTCGATTTCGCGAACTTCAATCGGCTGCTGGAATCTAGGAGACACGTACGGGAATCTGGGGGACACGTACCAATTTCTTCGAAATTGGAACATGTCCCCGATTCCCTTGTCCCCGATTCCCTCGCGGGTCTGCCTGTCGTCTGGGCCAACCCGGTCAAGTACCTGACGAGCCCGGAACGCCTCGTCCTCCTCCACGCCATCGAGAAAAAGATCCCTTACCCGCCGGAGCGCGACCGGCTCCTGACGAAGGTCAAGATCTTCGGGCTGGACCAGGAGGCGCTCGCCCTGCGCCGCTTCGGCGATGCCGCCAAGGAGGCCCTGGCCCGGACGGTCGAGGTCGCCGAAAAGTGCGAGTTCGTCTTCGAGGACGTTATCCCCGGCCTCCCGGCCGACCTCTTCCCCCGGACCCTCCGCGACGTCGTCATGGAGCGGCTCACGGCCGCGAAGAACCTGACCTGGGAGGAGCGCCGGCGGGCCCGCCGCGAGCTGGCCGTCGTCGAGCAGTCCGGCTTCGGCCCCTATTTTCTGGCCGTCCACGACATCGTCGAGTTCGCCCGCGGCCGCGGCATCCTCCACAACCTGCGGGGGTCGGGGGCCTCGTCCTTCCTGGCCTGGCTCCTCGGCGTGTCCCACGTCAACCCCATGGAGTTCGACCTCTATTTCGAGCGCTTCCTCAACCGCGGCCGGCCCGATCCGCCCGACATCGACATCGACTTCGACTCGCGGCGCCGCGACGAGGTCCTGGCCTACGTCCTCGAACGGTACGGCGCCGGGAAGACCGGCGCGGCCTTCGTCTGCAGCCTGAAGAACTTCGGGGCCCGCTCGGCCCTCTACGAGACGCTCCGGGCCTTCGGCGTCCCGCCCGAGGAGGCGCGGGGCCTCGCGAAGCACGTCCCGTATTTTGCCGAGCCGTTCTATCTGCGGCGGGCCGCGCCGGCCCCGGGCCGCCTCGACGTCTGGAAGCTCGCCGCTGAGCTCCAGGACGTCTACCACGAGACCTCGCTCCACGTCGGCGGCGTCATCCTGACGCCGGCGCCGGCCGAGCGGTTCCTCCCGTTCGAGACCTCGGCCAAGGGCCTGCGCATGACCCACTTCGACAAGGACGCCGTCGAGGACCTCCGGCTGATCAAGCTCGACCTCCTCTCGGTGCGGGGCCTCGCGGTGATCTCGGAGACGAAGGAGAAGCTGAAGCTCGGGATGCTCCCGCCGGGAGACGCAGGGACCTACGCGGCCCTGCGCGCGGCCCGGACGGTCGGCTGTTTCCAGGTCGAGAGCCCGGCCATGATGAACCTTCTGCGGCGGATGAAGCCGACGGACATCCACGAGATCACCCAGGCCCTGGCCCTGGTCCGGCCGGGCCCGACCGAGAGCGGCATGAAGGAGGCCCTTCTGCGGCGGCGGAGCGGCAGGACGGGCGCGCCGGCGGAGGACGCCTTCCTGGCCCGCATCCTGCCCGAGACCGGCGGCATCCTTCTTTATGAGGAACAGGTCATGCAGATCGCCGAGCGGGTGGCCGGGATGCCGCCGGAGGAGGGCGACTTCCTGCGGCGGAGCCTGCGCAAGGGGAGGGGCGGCGACCCGGCGCTTCGGACCAAGTTCGTCCGCGAGGCCGGCGAGCGCGGCTACGCGGCGGCCGAGGCCGAACGGCTGTGGAAGACCATGGAGAAGTTCTCGTCCTATTCCTTCAACAAGGCCCACAGCGCTTCGTACGCCCACATGGCCTACCAGGCCGTCTACCTCAAGGTCCGTCACCCCGTGCCTTACTTCGCGGCCGTGCTCAACGCCGGCGGCGGCTATTACGACCTCCCGGAGTACATCGCCGAAGCGAAGAGGAACGGCATCCGTATCTTGGGACCCGACGCCAACCGCAGCGCCGCCGTCTTCGAGGTCGAGAACGGAACGGGGAACGGAGGGAACGGCTCGGGCGGCGGGTCCGGTATCATCCGCGTCGGCTTGACGTCGATCAAGGGACTGGGCCTCAAGACGATCGAGCGTGTCCTCGAGGAGCGGAAGGCGGGCGGCGAGTACGTCTCGGTCGAGGACTTCCTGGCCCGGACGAAGCCGGGCAAGGCCGAGCTCCTCGCGCTCATCCGGGCCGGCGTCTTCGATTCGCTCGAGCCGCGGCGGACGCGCCAGGTCCTCCGCTACTTTCGGGGGCTCGAGCACATGGAGGAGGTGGCCGACATCGCCTCGGACGAGAAGCGGCGCATGCTCTACGAGTCGCTCGGCTTCCTGCCGGAGGGGGACGAGCTCGACCTCTACGAAGGGAAGCGGCCGGCGCTGCGGGTGAAGGACCTCAAGGACTGCGCCGGGACGATGGTCGAGCTTGTCGTCCGGGTCGTCGATGCCCGGCAGAGGGAGACCTACGGCATGATGCGGAGCGGCAACGGGCATGGCGGACACGGGGGGGCAGGCGGGAACGGGAGCGGCCGGAGTGATGACGAGGGACCGGGACCGGGCAACGGGGCGAAATATTTCTATTTATTTGAGGACGAGACGGGCCTTCTCGAGGGCATCGGCGAGACGCGCTGCGTCACGTACGGCACCCCGCCGGTCTGCTTCCTTCGCGGCGAGGTCCGGAAAGACGGCGAGGGCATCGCCAAGATCTATCATTGCGCGTTCCTGAGGTCATTCTGATGTGGGGACATGCCCCAATTTCTCCGAAATTGGGACGTGTCCCCGTTCTTGTCCGAGCGAAACGGAGGCTGAAATGAACGGCTATCGTTTTTCTGTTTATGTCATCCGTGACGATGAGGGCTGGGCGGCTGTCTGTCCGGAATTCCTGGACTGCCGGGCCCGGGGAGCGACCTACGAGGCGGCGCTGGCCAACCTCCGTGACGTCATCCAGATCTTCGTCGAGGACGGCCTCGGCGACGACGAGCTGCTACCCCAGTCCAATGAGCTCTCGTTCACGACCCTGACCCTCTAATGGCCGCCCGCGGCCCGGGCTATTTTAGCGCGGGCACGACAATCCCGGCCACTCCCTTTTCGATGAGGAGCTTGTTGAAAGCGGCCAAATCGGTTTTGACCAGCGTGTCGAAAAGCTGCTTCTGCGCCGCCAGCCGTTCCTTGAGCACGGCGAATACATCGCGCTGCTGCTTGTTCGGGGCGAAGTCGACGCTTCCGGAGAGGTCCCCGGCCAGGACGGACAGCTTTTCGTAGACCTTCTGCGGATCGCGGAACGATTTCGTGTCGCCCTCGGCGATCGTCGGCTGGAAGAGCCCGTCCTCCACCGCCTGCATTTTTTTCACGAGATCGGTGACGGCCCCGGCGAGTTTCGCGTCCTTCCCGGCGGCGTCACGGATGTCGAAGAGCTGTTTTTTCATTCCTTCGATCTGGCTGATCATGTCCGAGGCGGCGTTGAGGTCTTCCCGGATCTCGATCTGCATCTCCGTCTGGGCCTTGATGTCGCCGACCGTCCCGGCCGAACGGGGGTCCTTGCGGACCTCGAGCTTTTCTGCGAATTCCTTGCCTCCGACGCTCAACTTGACCGTATAGGTCCCCGGCGCCGCCAGGAAGCCGCGGAAACCGGAGTCCGTGCCCCAGCTCTGGATCGGATACCAGCCTTCCCTCTCCCATTGAAGATGGAACCGTTTTTCCTCGACGACATGGGGATTGCCCGGCGGCTTGGTGCGGAGCTTGGCCACTCGTGCTCCGGGGTACCTGAGATTCCAGGTCACGCGATTGATTCCGGGCTTAGCCGTCCCGGCCATCTGGGCGACTTCGCGGCCGTCCTTGTCGAGAAGGACGATGCTCACGGGCCCACCCGGGACGTTCTTGAGGTAGTAATTGATATAAGCCCGGGTCGATCCCGGCGCGCCTCCGGCGACGTCGTGCAGGCGGTAGGTGGGGCGGGGCTTGAACAGGTGCGCCTCGGACTTGAGGACGTCGTCCGTCAACTGCTGGAGGGGCGTGATGTCGTCCATGATCCAGAATCCCCGGCCGTAGGTGCCGACGACCAGGTCGTTGAAATGTTGTTGGACGACCATGTGATGGACGGGCGCGTGGGGGAGGTTGTTCTGAATGGGCAGCCAGTTCCGACCGTCGTTGAAGCTGAGATAGATCGCGTTTTCCGTGCCCAGGAAGAGCATCCCCTTCCGGACCGGATCTTCGTGAACCCAGTGGCAGTAGGAAAAAACCGTCTTGGGGATATCCGCGCCCAGATAGACCCAGGTCTTGCCGAAGTCCGCAGTTTTATAGACATGAGGGTCGCGGTTGTTCACCTGGTGGAAATCGACCGTGATGTAGCAAGTACCCGCTTCATAGCGGGACGGCTCGACGTTGCTGACCGTGCCGAGGGGCGGCAGGTTCGGGATGCTGCGGGTGACGTTGGCCCAGGTCTTCCCGCCGTCTCTCGTCAACTGGACCAGACCGTCGTTCGTCCCTGCCCAGATGCAGCCCTTTTCCAAGGGGGATTCGGCGATGGCGAAGACGACGCAGCCGTATTCGACGGCCAGGTTGTCGAGCGTCAAACCGCCCGAGGGACCGAGCAGTTTCGGGTCGTTCGTGGTCAGGTCGGGGCTGATGATGTCCCATGTTTTTCCGCCGTCGGACGTGCGGTGGACGAACTGGCTTCCGACGTAGACGGTGTTGTGGTCGTGCGGGGAGATGGCGATGGGGAAGGTCCACTGGAAACGGTACTTGGCCGCCGCCGCGTTCGAGCCGTAGATCGACTCCGGCCAGACCTTGGCCGTGGTGATATGGCCGGTCCGGTAGTCGACCCGCTGGAGGTCGGCGTTGTAGCTCCCTCCCCAGACGATGTTCGGATCGACCGGGTCGGGCACGATGAAGCCGCATTCGCCTCCGGCCGTCGACTGCCACTGCGAAGACGCGGAACTGCCCCATCCTCCCCTAAGCCCGCCGGTGCTAGGCCCCTTGTGGGCCATGCCGTCCTGCATGCCGCCGTAGACGTAATAGGGGACCTGGCTGTCCACCGCGACATGATACATCTGGGCGATCGGCAGCTCGATGCGCTGCCAAGTCCGTCCGCGGTTGAGCGTGATGGCCCCGCCGCCGTCGTCGCTGAGCATCAGCCGGTCGGGGTTCTTGGGGTCGGCCCACAGATCGTGGGTATCGCCGCTCCAATCCACGACGTCGGAATCGTAGCCGCCGTCGAGCGTGCGGCTGATGCTGTTGGCCGCGAAATAGACTTCGTCCTCGTCGCCGGGATTGACCATGATCCGGGACGCATAGTGCGACCGCTCGTTGAGCAGGCGATTGTAGCTCCTGAGCTGCCAGTTCTCGCCGCCGTCTTCCGAGCGCCAGAGAACGCCGCGGTTGGGAGAGCCGGTTTCGATCAAAGCGTAGACGACGTCGGGATTGCTGTACGAGACGGCCAGACCGATCTTTCCGACCGGCGGTTCGGGCAGCCCATGGCCGGTGAGCCGCCTCCAGGTGTCGCCGCCGTCGGTCGACTTCCAGACGCCGCCGTTCGGGCCGCCGCTCTCCCGGCCCCAGGTCCGGATGACGAGGGGCCACATGCCGGCGAACAGGATCCGCGGGTTCTTCATGTCCATGGCGATCTCAAAACAGCCGGTGTTCTCGTCCACGAAAAGGACTTGCTTCCAGGTCTCGCCGCCGTCCTTTGTCCGATAGACACCACGCTCTTTCTGCGGGCCGTAACAGTGCCCCATGGCGCCGACGAAGACGACGTCGGGATCGCGCGGGTCGATGGCCACGCGGCCGATCCTTCCTGACTTTTCGAGGCCCATGTGTTTCCATGTCCGTCCGGCATCGGTTGATTTGTAGACGCCGTTGCCGATGGAGATGTTGCTGCGGACGAAGGCTTCTCCCGTTCCCGCCCAGACGACGTTGGGGTCGGACCAGGCGACGGCCAGGGCGCCGATGGACTGGGCCGGCTGGTCGTCGAAGACGGGCTCCCAGGACGTGCCGGCGTCGGATGACTTGAACACGCCGCCCGACGAGGCGCCGACGTAATACGTCAGCGGGTCCCCGGGGACGCCGACGACGGCCGCGGCGCGGTTTCCGGGAGGACCGATATAGCGGTACCTGAGGCTCTGGTAGAGCTCGGGGGTCACGGTTTGCGCATAGGCCGGGCCGATGCCCGCTACAAATAGAAGGAGTGCTGTCCCGGCGATCGCCCAGGATCGCGCTCTTCGGCAATTCCGTCGTGCTTGTTCAAACATGGATATCCTCCCGGATGATTATGGATCGGATTTCGTTTAGATCGAAGTGATGATATTTCCGGGCCAGGCCGGATGTCAAGAATAAACGGCTCCGGGCTCAGAAGTAGATCCGGAGCGCGGCGAAGAAGAGGCTCGGGTAGAGGCCGAATTCGGAACGGATCCCGAGCCCCGGCGGGGGAAAGGGATCGACGGGGACTTCCGGTCCCCGCCCCCCGCCGATCTGGAATCCGGCCGCAAGATAGATATTCTCGGCGACGTTGTACTCGCCCTGGATGAACGCCGTCAACGATCCGTCGCCGACGTTCCAGAGGACCAGCCCGGTGACGGGGAGCAGGGGCATCAGCTGGGTATTGAGGCCTGCCCCCAGATAATGGCGGCCCAGAAGATAGACGGCGCCGTCGCGGTACGCGGCCGTCGCCGTTTGGCCGGCGTAGTCCGAAGCGGTCCGGCCCCCGGCCGAGTTGAAGTGGTATTCGATGAAAACGTACGAGTTCTTCCCGAGCCCATGGTCGGCCCCGCAGGACAGCCGGAAATAATCCCGGTCGCCGGGATCCGGCTCAAGCCGGAAGGCGCCCGCCTTGACATAGGCGCCTTCCAACCAGAGGCTGGCGCCTCCGACCGTCCGGGCCAGGTCCACGCCGATCAGCAGGTGCAGCTTGAAACCGAGAAGGAGGAGGGCCGCGTCCGTCCCCGCTAGAGAGAACCGGCCCCTGATGAACGCGGCTCCGTCTTTCAAACTGAAGCCCCGGCCCAGGACGACACCCGTATCGAGCTCGCTCATGGTCCCCAGGGGAATCCTCAGCCGAACGGCGTCCACCCCGGTACGTTCCTCCTTGTCCAGCTCGTTGAAAGTGAAGGGCAGGATGACGTCCGTCGGGTTGATGATCCGGGCCCCGCCCCAAGCGACAACTTGACGGCCGATGGTGATGTCGGCCGTCGAAAATTTCAGCGTGATCGAAAATCTATCGAGGTTATGGGCCAGTCCGAAGCTGCCCGTCGGCTCGGAATGGGCCGGGTAAAGCCAGGGCCGGAGGTCCGCGGCGCGGTACTCTCCCGTGCTTGGGCCCATGCCAAAAGGGTCGAGGCTGAACAGGGCCGGGGCCTGGACTCGGGGGACCAGTTCGTAGGCGATGTCGAAGTCCAGGGCTTTGGCCGGGGATGCCGCGAGCTTGAAGCGAAAGCGGTTGTCGAGGGAAACCAAGGTCGGACGGCCCAGCCCGAACCAGGCCGTGGACCTTTGACTGAAGGCGTAGAGGGAGAAAAAGGACTTGACGGAACCGTTGAACGAAACGGCCCCCGCGGGATTTTCCGCGGCGATCGACGACAGGACGATGAGCAGCGGAACGACGGCGACGGCCCGCTTGATCATGGCCCTTTTGACTCATCCCCTTCGACCCGGCCGTCCTTGAGAGTGATGACCCGGTGCGCCCGTTCCATGATCATCCGGTCGTGGGTCGAAAAGATAAAGGTCATGCCCGTCTTCCGGTTGAGAACCGCCATCATGTCGACGAGGTCGGCGCCGGTCCTCGAATCGAGGTTGGCCGTGGGCTCGTCGGCCAGGATCAGCTGGGGCCGCGAGACCATGGCCCGGGCGATCGCGACCCGCTGTTGCTGTCCTCCCGAAAGACGCGTGGGGAGGCGGTCCTGCATTCCGGACAGGCCGACCTCGCCGAGCATGTCCTCGACCCGGCGGCGGCGCTCCTCGCGCGGCACGCCCTGGAGGAGCATGATGTACTCGATATTCTCCTCCACTGTCAGGACGGGGATCAGGTTGTAGGCCTGGAAGATGAAACCGATGTTGTCGCGCCGGAAGTCGGACAGCTCGGACCCGGTCATGGCCGAGATGAGCTTCCCGCCGAGCCACACCCGGCCTCCGTCCAGGGTGTCGAGACCCGAGATGACGTTGAGGAAAGTCGTCTTGCCGGATCCCGAGGGGCCGACGATGGCTGAGAACTCTCCGGCCCGAACGGACAGGTCGATGCCTTGAAGAGCGTCGACCACGTTGCCGTCCTCCCTGTATTTTTTCTGGACCTGCTCGGCGCGAATGATGGGTTCCATGCGATCCTCCATTTCAGAGGCTCCGGCGCAGCGCTTCGGCCACGTTGAGCTTGCCGGCCGCCCGGGCCGGATAAAGAGCCACGACAAGCGTGAAGATAAATACGGCGGCCGGATAGATCAAGAACTGCCGTCCGGAGAGTTGCGGATAGATCAGGTCCCGGACGGTGGCGCCGGCGAATTCGATGCCCCGGTAATCGATCCCCGTCCTCGCGGCCACGGCGGTCAGCGCGAGGCCGAGGATGGTGCCCAGGCCGAGGCTCAGCACGGCCAGGGCCCCGGCTTCGAAGAGGACCAGCTTTCTCATGGCGGAAGGCCTCGTGCCGACGGCGCGAAGGACCCCGAACTCGAACATCCTCTCGTAGAAAGACATGAACAGGGTGTTGACGATGCCGAACGTCACGATGGTGAAGAGGATGAGGCCCGTCACGGCCAGGAAGGCCGAGGTCATGTCGAATACGCCTTTGAGCTGGGGGAGAAGTTCCGTCCACGGCAGGGCTTCGTTGCCGGCCGCGGACAGGTCTTGCCAGAGGGTCAACCCCTTCCGGCCGGCGTCCCGGGAGTCGACGAACTTCAGGGCGATCTCGTGAACTTCGGTGCCGGCGCCGAGCATCCTCTGACCCATTCCGAGGCGAATGAAAGCCATGCCGCCGTCCATTTCGGGGATGCCGAATTCGTAGATCCCGGATATCCGGAAGAGCTCCTGGGAGATCTCCCCCGTGCCCGCTGTGGAGCACGTCAGGACGATCCAGCTTCCGAGCCCGGCCTGGAGGTCCTTGGCCAGCTTGGCGCCAATGACCAGCTCCCGGAGGTCCTCTCCCGTGAAGAAATCACCCTCTTTGATCGTGTCGTCCACCTGGGAAAGATATCGTTCGTTCTCAGGGTCCACTCCGTAGATCATAACCGGCCGGGCTTCGGCCGGCGACGTGGCCATCCCGGAGGCCACCGTCCTTAAGGCGAAATGGCCGATCCGCCGCTCGTCCTTCAGCTTCTTTGTCACTTGGGCCAGCTCGCGGATCGTCAATTCCGGGGCCTGGGTCGTACGGAATCCCCGGGCGTGGATCTGGCCTTCGCCGAGGAACGAGGCGGTGGCCGTATGGATCATGTTGTTCTTCATCCCGGCGATGAAGGCGTCGGTGAAAATGAGAGCGGCCAATCCGATGCCGATGGCGCTCGCGGCGATGGCCGAACGGCGCTTGTTCCTCAACATGTTCCGCCAGGCCAGCTTGATGAAGAACCCTGTTCTCGGCATGGCCGGCCTAGTGCATCCTCATGGTTTTCGCCGGGACGGTCCGGGCCGCCTTAAGGGACGGAAAAAGGGCGGCCAGGCCGGCCGTCGCCAGCACGGTCAGGGCCGGGATGAGAAAGCTCCGCAGGTTGAGTTCCGTGTTCATGGACGCCAACTTGATCCCTCCGTAGGAGATCGGCTCGGAGAGACGGATCCCGTGCGCGGAGACGTAGGAATTCAGGATCAGGGCGACGACGCTTCCCAGGAGGATGCAGACGACGGCCAGAAACGCCGCCTCCATCATGACTATCTCGAAGACCTGGCGCGGGCGGGTCCCCACGGCCTTGAGCAGGCCGTATTCCCGCCGTCGCTCCAGGACGGCCATGAGCACCGTGTTCAGGACCCCGACGGCCACGATGAGGATGACGACGAGGAGCGTGATCCACATGCCTTCCTTGTCGGCCTTCATGGCGTTATAGAAGCTCCGGGCGAAGACCTGCCACGGCTCGACCGAGAGCTTCGGGTCGCCGAGCCTCTCCCTGAGGAGCCGCGTGACCCAGGGGCCGGCTGAAAGGCTGTCGACGACGACGGCGATCTCGTGGACCCGATCTCCCAGGACCATGAGGTCCTGGGCGTCTTTCCAATGGAGGTAGACGGATGTCCGGTCGGTCATCTCGTCCCCGGTCGTGGCAATCCCCACGATCCGGTAGGCGTCGTTGGCCATCGAACCGTCAGCGGCCTGGGACAGGACGACGAGGGACCCGCCGATGCCGGCTTCGAGGTTTTTGGCCAGGCCGCTCCCGATGACGGCTTCGTGCGAGGGGGCAAGCGAGAAAGCCCGGCCTTCGACGATCCTCCTGTCGAAGTGAGTGGTTTCGTTCTCCCGGGCGGGGTCGATGCCCGTCAACCGGGCCCCGGCGCTCTTATCTCCCACGGAAACGAGCCCGCCGAAATCGACCCGGGGGGCCCAGCTCTCGACCCCTTTGACGGCTTCGATGACGGGGCCGATCTTCGCCAGGTCGTCGATCGTTTTATAGAGGGATGGCTGGTCGAGATAATCCCCCGCGTGGATCTGGATGTGGCCGAGCCGGGTTCGGGTGAACATGTCGATGATACCGTTGTAGGTCCCGTCCGCCCAAGCGATGAAGAAGGACCCGAGCACGAACCCGCCGAACATGCTCAGCCCGGTGAGGATGGTCCTCCTTTTCTGCCTGAAGATGTTCCGGACGGCCATCTTGATCAGGAACAAGGGTCAATCTCCCGAACGCAGGTTCCTCAGCGAGAAAATAGCAGGGTCGAGGGGTTTGTCAAAGGAGGCCTCCGTGTAGCGGAGGACCGTATGCTGGCCGGCCTTCGTCGCGGAAACGAGCTCGAGGGTCTTCGGGATGACGCGTCCGCCGAGGCTTCCGACATCTTTGAAGACCATCTCGCGCATGAGCCGGCCCGTTCCGTCGTAGTATCTCTCTCGGAGGGGGATGGCGTCCGATTCCCGGGCCTCGATCAAGACCGACCCCCAAACGACGGGAACGCCTTCCCGGGGCGTGCACTTGATGTAAACGACGCCGCTCTCCGGGTTTTCTACGGTCGCCGGCTCGAACGTGTAGTCGTCGACGAACGTGTATTCCTTGACCAGGTCGTCGTTCGTGAAGTCGGACCCCATCCAGGAGCCCATCATCATCGACGGGGGGACCTTGATCACCTTGCCGGTCTTGGGGAGGTAGTTCCACATGTCGTTGCCGATCCTCAGTGTCGCGACGCCCTTCTCCTTGAGGGGTTCATCGATGCGGACGAACGTTTTGTCCATCCCCTCCGACCAGACGCGCATCTTGAGCGTCCTCTGCCAGTGCGGGGTCACGATCTCCATTTCGAGAGTGGCCGCGCTCGAACGACTGCGATACATCTCGTCGATCTTTCGGATCACCTCCCGGATGTCGGTGGACGAGAGCGGTCCGCCCAGTATCAGGTCGCCGGCTTTCGGCCCTTCGGGGAGCGCGGCCGGAGAGAACGGGGCCAGGCCGCAGAGCGCGGCCAGGATGATGATCGTCGAGGTTCGCTTGAGCGCGTTCATGGAGATCCTCAGTTTTTATTTCCGCTTGTCCGGATAGGGCGGGTGCTTGGGCACCTCGACCGGATCCTTGGCGATAAGTTCCTGGAGGTGCTTGACGGCGGCCTCGAGCTGTGCGTCCCGTCCCTCAAACGTCGCGTGCGGCAGGTTGTCTACGACGATGTCCGGGTCGACGCCGTGGCCCTCGATGAGCCAAATCCCTTCCGGTCCGTAGACGCCGGTTTCGGCGGCCGAGGCCAGCCCGCGGTCGACGAGGACATTGGACGAGCTCAGCCAGATCTCGCCGCCCCAGGTTCTCGTTCCGATGACCTGGCCCAGTCCCAGCCGTCGGAAGCCTTCGCTGAAGGCCTCCCCGTCGGATGCCGTGCGCTCGTTGCAGAGGACGACCATGTGGCCGCGGAAGGCGTACTGCATGTTCCAGGTCGGGTTGCCGACCCGGCCCTGCCAGTAGAACCAGGCCCGGCGCATGAGCTTCTCCAGGATCCAGGAGTCGATGTTTCCGCCGCGGTTGTGGCGGACGTCGATGATCAAGC
Organism: uncultured Eubacteriales bacterium; assembly: GCA_964652895.1. Classification (GTDB taxonomy): domain Bacteria; phylum Acidobacteriota; class Aminicenantia; order Aminicenantales; family Saccharicenantaceae; genus RBG-16-66-30. The sequence goes on along the minus strand of CAZZCH010000052.1, from coordinate 5,995 downwards.
CCTTGCGGTCGAAAACCGGGTAAAAATTCTTGACCCACTCCGTATAATTGTCGCCGCCCATGGCCCGCAGGTGGACGTAGCCGATCTCGCTTTTCCCCGCCTTTTCGACTTCGAGCCGCCGGGTGTATTCCCATTCCGCGTAACGAAGGTCGGACTCGGCGCCGGCGGTGATGGGAACGACGATCTCCTTGCGGACGGGGCCCCCGGCCGGCGGCTTGACCTCGAGGAGGACCTGTTGGCCGGCCGTGTTCCGCAGGAGGAGGGATGGGTCGGGAACGCTCAGCGTCGGAACACCGTTGATCGAAGCGATGATTTCGCCCTCCCGGATCGCCGACATCGGCTTCCCCAAGGGGGACATGCGCTCGGGATATTCCGGGTCGGCCCGGAAGATGTGCTCGATGCGGGTGCCTCCCTTGGCTTCGTCGCGCACGAGCCGCGCCCCGAGCGAGCCGGGCGCGACTCTGTCCCCGGGCTGCCTCTGATCGCCGCCGCGGACGAACGTGTGCAGGGCCGAGAGCTCGCCGACGAGATGGGCTAGGAGATCGTTGAGCTCGGCGCGGTCGCTGACCCTGTCGACGAACAGCCGGTTCCGTTCGAGGAGGCCCGCGTAATCGACGTTGTGGAGATTCCGGTCGTAAAAATAATCCCGTTCCATCCGCCAGGCGTCGAGGAACATCTGCCGCCATTCCTCCCGCGGGTCGATGGAGAACGTCCAGCGGGAGAAGTCGACGCGCCTCTCGGCGAGGGTCGCCTGGGTCGGCTGGGCCGTTCCGGCGTCGATGACGTAGAAGTCGTTGCCCTTCCGGATGGCCATCTTCTTGCCGTCGGCCGAGAGCTCGAAACTCCGGGCGCCCTCGACGAGGGTCTTGGCCTGGAGGTTGCGGTTCTTGATCTCGACGGCCTGGAGCTTGGGCTGGCCGGCGGCGCGCGATTCGCGATCGATGAAGAACAGGGCCTTTTCTCCTACGGCGAGTTCCGAATAAACGCTCGCGGGGAGCGGGAGTTCGAAGACCCGGTCCTGGATGCCGGCCAGGTCGATCTCGACCTTGACCGACGGGGCCGGCTTATCGGCCGACGGTTCCCCCTTGGCCGGTGTTCCCTTGGCGGGCTTTTCGTCCGTCTTGTCTTTGGCCTCGGCCTGGAGCTCCGTGGCCGGGGCGAAGGGGAATGTCGCTTTCGTCGTCAGGGCCAGGGCGTAGATCTTGGTGGTCTTGTCGAAGTAGGGCTCGGGCTGGCGAGGTCCCCAGGGGCTGCCCACGGCGCTGCGGAACCAGCGGTCCGACAGGAAATAAAGCCACTTGCCGTCGGGGCTCCAGGCCGGGTTGGTGGAATCGACACGGTCGTTGGTGAGCTGCGTCGTTCGGCCCGTTTCCGCCTCTAGAAGCATGACCTGGCTGAATTCGTTGTTGGCTCCCTGGACGTAGGCGAGCCAACGGCTGTCGGGAGACCATGCCAGGTCCTCGAACATGCCGACACCGGAGACGGCGATCCGTGTCAAGGCTTTCTTGGCGACGTTGAACAGCCAGAGCTGGTAGTCCTTGTCGGAGAAGGCGATCCAGCGGCCGTCGGGCGAAGGGACGCCGTCGAAACGGAGGACTTTGGCTCCGGTCGTCATCTGCTCGGCCGGACCCAGCCCGTCGGCCGAGAAGCGGTGGAATTCCCACTCGCCGGTCTCATCGGAGAGGACCATGAGGCTCTTGCCGTCGCCGAGGAAGCGCGCCGCGCGGGCCCTGACTCCGTCCTTGCGGCTGACCCTGACCCAGCGACCGTCTCCTACGGGAGCGACGAAGACATGGCCGCGCGAGACGAAAACGGCGCGGTCGCCGGTGGGGGAGACGTGGGCCGAGGTCAGGTAGTTGATGGGACTCGTCACCCATCTCTCGCGCATCTGGTCGAAATCCGAGGGCAGGGTGACGGCGATCTTGGCGTCTTTGCCCGAGGCGATATCGAAGACATGGAGGTCGGCCACGAGCTGATAGGCGATGCGGCCGGCGTCGAGGCTCGGCGAGCTCGCGTCGAAACCGCTATGGAAAGTATGTTGCTTAAAATCGCCGCCCTTGAGGCCTATGGACCAGATGTTCATGGTGCCGTCGCGGTCGCTCAGAAAGTACACGCGGTCCTGCCAGACCATCGGGTTCTTGCTCGTCCCGGCATAGTCGGGGGTCAGGGGCACGGCTTCGGCGCCGCCGAGTACGAACGCCCAAAGGTTCTGGGCCGTGCCGCCCTGATAGCGTTTCGTGTAGCTGCCCTGGAACGGAAGCCGGGTGAAGAATAGGGTTTTGCCGGAGGGGTCGAATGAACCGTCGGCGGCCTGATTGAGCGGCAGAAGGGTTTCGGCGTTCGAGGCCGGGTCGAGGATGACGAGCTGGGTGTTGGGCAGGGTCGAATATTTCTGGGTCGCGTAGATGATCTTCCCTTCGGGGGTCCAGCCGACGGCGGTCGCCGTCTGCCCGGCGAAGGTGCGACGGACGGGGAGGCCCCCGGAGAGGGGCATGGTGTAGACCTCGGTCGGGCCCTCGTAATCGGCGGAGAAGGCGACGGTCGCGCCGTCGGGGGAAATAGCGGGATAGGCTTCGAGGCCGCTCCCGGTCGTCAGGCGGCGGGCGGTTCCCCCTTGGACATCGACCGTCCAGAGGTCGCCCTCGGAGGTGAAGACGATGACATCCTTGTAGATGGCCGGGAAACGGTAATAGCCGTTCCGGCCGGCGGCCAAGCCGGCCTGGGCGAGACTGAGAAAACAGAAGATGACGGTGGCGATGCCGAGGGCTCTTTTCATGACCTTCTCCTTCAAGTGATTCGCGAGGCCCTATTGTAGTGAGCCGGGGCCGGGGAATTCAAGGACTTTGGAGCGGGCCCGGGAAAAGCCGGAGCGGACAAAATGCCTTCGGATGTAAACTAATTCCCCGCGGCGTGCGTCTAACCGGTTGACGGGAGAGACGCGCAACCTCGAAAAGGAGCCGGAGTCATGTTGAAAAACTACCTCAAGATCGTTATCCGGAATATCCGCCGCCACGCAGGGTATTCGTTCATCAATATCGCCGGCTTGGCCCTCGGCATGGCCTGTTGCCTGATGATCGCCCTTTGGGTCGCCGATGAATTGAGCTTCGACCGGTTCCACGAGAAAGCGGCCGACCTCTACCGCGTGGAGGAGAACCAGTCCTATTCGGGCCGGGTTTACCACGTGACCGTCACCCCGCATCCTTTGGCTCCTGCCCTGAAGACGGAAATTCCGGAGATCGCCGAGGCGACCCGCGTCGTGTGGTACAACGGTCAGCTTTTCCGGTTCGGGGAAAAGGCCTTTTTCGAGGACAGCGTCCGCGCCGTCGACCCCGCATTCCTGGAGATGTTCTCGTTCCCCCTGTCCCAGGGCGACCCGGCCACGGCCCTGGCCGATCCTTATTCGGTCCTCCTGACGGAGGAAATGGCCGAAAAATATTTCGGGAGCGAAAACGCCGTCGGCAAGGTCCTGAACGTCAACAACGATTTCGACCTCAGGGTCACGGGCGTCTTGAAGAACATCCCCACGAATTCCTATCTTCGTTTCGACATCCTCGTCCCCTACGAGCTGCTGAAGTCGAAGGGCCGGACGGACGAGGAATTCGGGTCAAACTCCATCCTGACCTTTGTCGCGCTCAGGCCGGGGACCCCTCCGGCCGTGGTCGACGGCAAGATCAAGGACTTCATCAAGAAAAGGGAGCCGACCAGCGTGACCGAACTCCTGCTCTTTCCCTACACGAGGATCCATCTCCATCAGTATTTCGGCTACGAACGGGACACGGCGGTCAAATACATCTATATTTTCTCGGTCATCGCCGCCTTCGTCCTCCTCATCGCCTGCATCAACTTCATGAACCTGTCCACTGCCAGGTCGGCCGGCCGGGCCAAGGAGGTGGGGCTGAGGAAGGTCGTCGGGGCGCTTAGAAACCATCTCGTCGGCAGGTTCTACAGCGAATCGATGATCTACGCGTTCCTGGCCCTGGTCATCGCCCTGGCCCTGGTCCGCCTGTTCCTACCGTGGTTCAACACGCTCTCGGGGAAGACATTGGCCCTCAGCCTCTGGAAGAACAAGGGGGTCCTCCTGGGGGTGGCCGGCGTCACGGTCGTCACGGGGCTGCTGGCCGGGAGTTATCCGGCCTTGTTCCTGTCGTCGTTCCAGCCCGTCCGGGTCCTCAAAGGGAACCTCAAAGCCGGGGCCGGCGGGGCCCTCTTCCGGAGGGTCCTCGTCGTCGTCCAGTTCGCCCTGTCCGTGTTCCTGATCATCGGCACGCTCGTGGTCACCAAACAGATGCAGTACATGAAGTCGAGATCGCTCGGTTATGACAAGGAGCAGGTCCTCTACATCTCCCTGAGGGGGGCGACCTCCCGATCCTACGGGGCCTTGAGGGAGGAGATGCTGAAAGATCCCCGCGTCCTGGCCGTGGCCTACTCGAGCCACCTGCCCTGCGATATCGGCAGCAACTCGAGCGGAGTGAATTGGGACGGGAAAGACCCGCAGCAGGTCGTCCTCGTCGGCATGTGCGGCGTTGATTACGATTTCCTGGACGTGATGAAGATCGAGCTTGTCGAAGGGCGGAATTTTTCCCGGGATCTCAAAACGGACGCCACGGAGGCTTTTCTGGTCAACGAAGAGGTCCGAAAGCTCATGAATAAGGAAGCGGTGGCCGGAGAGTCGTTCTCCTTCGTCGGGCGCGATGGTCGGGTGGTCGGTGTCATGAAGAATTTCCACTTCGAAGAGATGCAGTCCAAGATCGAACCGTTGGCCGTCTTCATGGACGTGACGGACAGCGGGCCGCAGAGGGCGAATTTCGTCCTCATGCGCGTTTCGCCGGGAGACGTCCCGGGCCAAGTCGAGTCCATCCGGAAAGCCTGGAATGTGGTCAATCCGCTTTATCCCTTCGATGTCCGGTTCCTCAACGCGAGGATCGACGAGATGTACCGGACCGAGGAGAGGGCCGGCGGGCTTCTCCGGACCTTCGCCGTTCTGGCCATTCTCATCGCCTGCCTGGGGCTCTTCGGGCTGGCCTCCTATACGGCCGAGCAGAGAACGCGTGAGATCGGCATCCGCAAGGTCCTGGGGGCGTCCGTTCCCCGGATCACGGCCATGCTCTGCCGCGAGTTCTTCATCCTCGTGTTCCTGGCCAATCTATTGGCCTGGCCTGCGGCCTACTGGGCTATGGCGAACTGGTTGAAGGGCTACGCCTACCGGACGAGCCTCGATGCCATGGTATTCGTCCTCGCCCTCGGCCTGGCCCTGGTCATCGCCGTCCTTAGCGTCAGCTTCCAGGCGCTCCGCGCGGCCGTCGCCAGCCCGTCCGAATCGTTGAAGTACGAATAGACGGGCTGTCCCTGCCGCCCCTCCGCTACGGGGGTCATCAGGGCGATATCCATCGCCGCCTCACGTTGGACTTCCCCAATATTGGGAAAAGGAGCATGAATTGAGGTGCGACGGGCCGGTTTTCCTCAATTGATGTTATGATATGCGGCGGTATCGGTGGGGAACCGCTGTGAATTCGGGGAAAATAGACAAATCGGGCGGGGGGAAGGGTCTTTATAGGCAGGAAGAAAAGCGGCGATTGCTGAGACTCGAGGAGCTTTACGAACGCCATGGAGACAATCTGTACCGATATCTCCTCTTCAGGCTCGGTTCGGCGGAAGATGCCGAGGATGTCCTGCAGGAAGCGTTCTGCCGTTTCGCCCGCTACGCCCTGCGCTGGAGATTGGTCCGGAATTCCAAGGCCTTCGTCTTCCGGACTGCCCGGAACGAAGCCAACCGATTCCTCCGGCGCAAGCTCGGCCGGCGCGAGGGGGGAGAGAATGATCCTGTCCGGGGCGGCATCGGGATTCTCGGCGGCGTTTGTCGCCCCAGAGGAGCCGTCCTTGGCCATGCTGCTGAGTCAGATTGAGAAGCTCCCCGCGGAGCAGAAGGAAATCGTCTTTCTGAAGGTGTTCGACGGCCTGACCTTCAAGGAGATCGGCTCGGCCTGCGGCATATCGG
>CAZZCH010000051.1:0-23400 GCA_964652895.1 uncultured Eubacteriales bacterium | reverse complement strand
CATCCTCTTGATTAAAGCCGTTTTCCACCATTATACTGACCTCCGATTACTGTCACCCAAGTGACCTCCGATTACTGTCATGTGGCCCTTTATCCGTCACCTCACGATGCGTCCGGCGATTGCTGCCTTTAGGTCGAAAATATCTTTTGATAGCTTTTATTTTCCGGCAGCATGACATCCTCGGATTTCCGCTTGACATAGCTGAATTGCTGGACATATCATACAGCCATATTCATAGGGGTTTTCGCTTCCGCAATCTTAGGGAAATAAGCCGTTTATCATGGCTTGTTATCTTTTTTAAGGAGGGGAAAGTATGTTAAAGACGGCGTCAACCATTCTTCTCATCGTCGCGCTGTTCGGTGCGATCTACTGCCTCGTGCTGATTGTCTCTCCGCAAACCGTCAGCGGCAACACTCTCAAGGTCAACGAAGAGCTGCAGAATCCCGCAGTTACGAAAGCGATCTATGATGTAGTAAGACACCTTGGGGCACTTGGGCTGGCCGCAAACATCGCTGCGCTCTTTATCCTTTTCAACGGCTTCAAGAAAGGCCTGAGATGGGGTTGGTGGGGGTTCTTTATTACCGCATTCATCGGATGGGGCTATGGACTGGTGAGGTTCATCATCAACGGAGATACCAAGAATCTCATCGGCCAATTAATCGGAATCGTTTTATTCCTCATCGGTATCCTGCTTCCTATCAAAATCTTTTTCCCCAAAAAACCTGCGACAAGCTAAGAGTTACCGCTTCCGGTGAGTTAGGGGAATCGAACCCCAACCATTAGACTCGAATACAAATGATCTCCTTGTTTTCCAGGCCCTTCCCTCTTTGCCCGCCATGTGTCTGTGGCGTGCCAGAATAGACTGAAAGCGCCGCTAGATTACGGTTTCGGACGGAAGCCAATGAGAGAATCGGGCCTTATCGCAAGTCTCTGAAATCTCGGGATCAATAGGGGGAAGGGGAGTGGCTGGGAAGCAAGGATTCGAACCTTGATTGCATGATCCAGAGTCATGAGTCCTGCCGTTGGACGACTTCCCAGCAGGGACCACTATCTTAAAGAAATTCAGCGGAGATTTCAAGTCCAAAAGGAACCTGTCGCTCCCTCCGGCCTCGGTTGAGCCCTGGGGGGCTTCATGGTACCATGGGCCTCGCCGATGAACAGGAACCTCGCGAAAATCGTCGTTGGCCTCGTCCTGATGGTCGTTTTCCTCTACTTTTTCGGCCGCAGCGTCGAGTGGAAGAAGGTCCCCGCCCTCATCACCGACGTCAACGTCCCCCTTTTCCTGTTGCTTTTTCCGCTCGCGGCCCTCCACTTCGTCACCCGCTCCGTCCGCTGGCACGTCCTCATTGCCCGGGAGAAGATCGACGTCCGCTTCCGCAACCTCGTCGCCGCCAACATCGTCGGCTTCACGGTCAGCGCCGTCTTTCCGGGCCGCCTCGGTGAGTTGGCCAAACCCTTGTACCTAGCCCGCAAGGAGGGCCTGCGGCCGGGCTTCGCCGTGGGCACGGTCGTCGTCGAGCGGATCTTCGACCTGATGACGAACTGCCTGTTGCTGGGCGTTTTCCTCCTCTCCGGGCACCTTTTTACCGGGGCTTGGCCTCTCGACCTCGAGGCCGGAAACCGGCTGGTGTTCTGGGGGATAATCGGCCTCGCCGTCGCCGCGGCTCTCCTGACCCTGACCCTAATCCTCTATTTTTTCCGGGAGCGGGCCCTCCGCGTTGTCGCCTTCCTCCTGAAACCCCTTCCCGAAAAGGCCCGCGGGGCCGTCCTCGGGCTCCTTCGCGAGTTCATCACCGGGCTCGATTTCTTCCGGTCCCCCGGCCAGCTGGGCCTTTACGCCGGGCTCTCGGTCGTCGTCTGGCTGGGCATCTCTTTCTTTTACTGGATCCTCTTCTTTTCCTACCACGTCCGCGTGCCGTACATCCTCGTCTTCCCCTATGTCTTTCTGACCGCCATCGGCGCCTCCATCCCCACGCCGGGCATGGTCGGCGGTTTCCACTACTTCAGCAAGCTGGGCATGGTCCTCCTCTTCGGCCTCGACCCCGGCCGGGCCGTGGGCATAACGCTGGTCGGCCACGCCATCCAGATCGCCGTGACATGCGCCCTGGGATATGCTATATTAGCCCATGAGGGTTTGACCCTTTTCCAGCTCAAAAAGATGGGCGAGAGCGAGAGACGATGAGGTGTCCATTCTGCGGCTTTCTCGAAAGCAAGGTCATCGATTCCCGGGAGAGCAAGAAGGGGATCTCCATCCGCCGGCGGCGGGAATGCCTGTCCTGTAAGCGCCGGTTCACGACCTACGAGAAGATCGAGGAGATCCCCTACATGGTCGTCAAGAAGGACGGCACGCGCCAGCCCTTCGACAGCCAGAAGCTCCTCCGGGGGATGATGAAGTCCTGCGAGAAGCGGCCCATCCAGATCAGCCAGCTCGAGGAGATCGTCGAGGAGATCGAGTCCCTCCTCCAGGAGCGGCCGGACAAGGAGATCGGCGTTGCCGAGATCGGGCAGCTCGTCATGGACAGGCTTAAGGAGCTGGACAAGGTCGCCTACGTGAGGTTCGCCTCCGTCTACCGGGAGTTCGCGGATGTCGCCGAATTCCGGCAGGAGCTCGAAGACCTCATGAAGGAAAAATAACCCCCGCCTTCCGCCATGGTCCGCCGCATCAAGCCTGTTTCGCGAACCCGCAGGGCCGAAGCCCGGGTCAGGACCTCGGAGCGGACCGCCCGGCCTCCTAAGCCGAGGCTGCCGCTGCCCGGGGAGGTCACCATTCCCGCGGTCGACATTTATGAGACCGAGGGCGAATTCATCCTGGAGATGGAGCTTCCCGGCGTCTCCGAGAAAGACGTCAAGGTGCTGCTCTTCTCGAGCCGTCTCGAAGTGAGCGGCTTCAAGCGGGAGCTCGGGACCCATCACGGGTCCCGGTACATGAGGCTCGAGCGGGAGTTCGGGGCCTTCCGGCGGGACATCGTCGTGCCCGGGACGATCGACCCCGACCGGGCCTTTGCGGCCCTCGAGAACGGGATCCTGACGGTCGTCCTGAAGAAGCCGCCCCGAAAGGCGGGGAGGGACGTGGAGATCAAGAACCGCCGGAGCGGCGGATGAAGTTGGAGCTTTGACATGGCCAGCATCGACAATAAGAACGGCGAACAGCTCGAGGCTATCATAGAGGAGCAGAGCCAGAAGCTCCAGGTCCCGGAGAAGCTGCCCGTGCTGCTGCTACGGGACGTCGTCATCTTCCCCTACATGATCGCCCCACTCTTCGTCGGCCGGGAAAAATCGAAGAACGCGATCGACGTCTCGCTTTCGACCAACCGGATGATCCTCCTTCTGACCCAAAAGGACATGGAGGTCGAGGACCCTAAGCGCGAGGACGTCTACGACGTCGGCACGGTCGCCCTGATCATGCGCATGCTGAAGCTGCCCGACGGCAGGATGCGCATCCTGGCCCAAGGCCTCGTCCGAGCCCGGGTCGAGTCGTTCGAGGAGGAGGGGGCTCACATCGCGGTCGGGGTCAAGGTCATCCAGGAGCCGGACAAACCCGAAAAGAGCCTCGAGAACGAGGCCCTCATCCGCAACGTCCGCTCCGGGCTCGAGCGGGCGGCATCGCTCGGCAAGAACCTCGCGCCCGAGGTCCTCATCATTGCTTCGAACGTGGACGAGGCCGGGCGCCTGGCCGATCTGACGGCGTCGAACCTCGACCTCAAGGTCGAAGAGGCCCAGGCCATCCTCGAGATCGCCGACCCCGCTCAGCGGCTGAAGAAGGTTTTCGAGCTCCTGACCCGGGAGCTCGAGATCCTCGACGTCCAGTCCAAGATCTCGACCGAGGCCAAGGGCGAGATGGACAAGCTCCAGAAGCAATACTTCCTGCGCCAGCAGATGAAGGCCATCCAGAAGGAGCTCGGCGAGGGCACGGAGATCCAGGAAGAGCTCAAGATCTACCAGGACAAGCTGCGCAAGATCCGGGTCTCCGACGAGGTCAAGGAGGAGCTCGAGAAGCAGATCAGCCGCCTGGCCCAGATGCACCCCGAGTCGGCCGAGACGTCCGTCGTCCGCAACTATCTCGACTGGATGTTCATGCTACCGTGGAACAAGGCCACGGTCGACAGGCTGGACCTGGTCAAGGCCAAGAAGATCCTCGACGACGACCACTACGGACTGCAGAAGGTCAAAGAGCGCATCCTCGAATATCTCGGCGTCCGCAAGCTGTCCAAGACGGCCAAGGGGCCCATCCTCTGCTTCGTCGGCCCGCCCGGCGTGGGAAAAACATCGCTCGGCAAATCGATCGCCCGGGCCCTGGGACGCAAGTTCGTCCGCATCTCCCTCGGCGGCGTCCACGACGAGGCCGAGATCCGCGGCCACCGCCGGACCTACGTCGGGGCCATGCCCGGCCGCATCATCCAGGGCATCCGCCGGGCCGGTTCGGAGAATCCCGTCTTCATGATGGACGAGGTCGACAAGATCGGGGCCGACTTCCGCGGCGACCCGTCATCGGCCCTCCTCGAGGTCCTCGACCCCGAGCAGAACAACCAGTTCCGCGACCACTACCTCGGCGTCCCTTACGACCTGTCCAAGGTCATGTTCATCACCACCGCCAACCTCCTCGATCCCATCCAGCCGGCCTTCCGCGACCGCATGGAGGTGCTTGAGCTGCCGGGCTACACGGAAGAAGAGAAGCTCCAGATCGCCGTCCGCCACCTCATCCCGAAACAGGTCGCCGAGAACGCCCTGAGCCCGAAGCTCATCAGCTTCACCTCCGGGGCGATCAAAAAAATAATCTCCCTCTACACGCGCGAAGCCGGTGTCCGCAACCTCGAGCGCGAGATCGCTTCGGTCTGCCGGAAAGTCGCCCGAAAAGTGGCCGAAGGGAAGAAGGGCTTGACCGTCGTCACGGCCCAGTCGATCGAGCGCCACCTCGGCCCGTCGAAGATCTTCAAGGACCAGCTCCTGAAAAAAGACCAGGTCGGGATAGCGACCGGCGTCGCCTGGACGGCCGTCGGCGGCGAGATCCTCTTCGTCGAGGCGACGAAGATGCCGGGCAAGGGCGCGCTGGCTCTCACCGGCTCGCTCGGCGACGTCATGAAGGAGTCGGCCCAGGCGGCCCTGAGCTATGCCCGGGCCCACGCATCGGAATTCGGCATCGACCACAAGATCTTCTCCCGGAACGACTTCCACGTCCATTTTCCCGAGGGCGCCATCCCTAAGGACGGACCTTCGGCCGGTGTGACCATCGCCACGGCCTTCCTGTCCGTCTGCACGAATATCAAGGTCAAGTGGGACGTGGCCATGACCGGCGAGATCACCCTCCGCGGCAACGTCCTGCCCGTCGGCGGGATCAAGGAGAAAGTCCTGGCCGCCCAGAGGGCCGGGGTCAAGAGGATGATCATGCCGGCGGCGAACAAGAAGGACTTGTACGAGATCCCTAAAAAAGTCATCCGCGATATCGAGTTCATCTTCGTCGAGGACGTCAGGGACGTCTTCAAACATGCCATGGTCAGGCCCTTCGGCAAGGCGCCGAAGCCCGGTGACGCGAAACGCAAGACAAAGGGTTCTTCGCCCGATTCCAGGGAATCACGGCGATGACCGCCGTGGGATATTCCCCGGAATCAGCCTCAGAACCCATAAAAGCGAAGGGAATGAACGGATCGGGCTCTACCACCTTTGAAGGACACGATGCGGCTGAAAGAACTGGGTGAGCGGCGGGCGATATCGCGGATCCGGCGTGCCTTCGGCGAACCGCGGCCGGATATCCTCATCGGCATCGGCGACGACGCGGCCCTCGTCAAGGCGCCGAGATCCTTATTGTTGACGACGGACATGCTCGTCGAGGACGAGGATTTTCGGCGGGCCGTCCATCCGCCGCGTCTCCTCGGCCGCAAGGCCCTCAACGTCAACCTCAGCGATATCGCCGCCATGGGCGGACGACCGCTTCACGCGCTCGTCGGGATGGCCATACCCGGGGACCTCAAAGAGAACTGGCTCCGGGAGTTCATGGCCGGGTTCCGGAGCGCGGCCCGCGAGGCGAGAGTGGCGCTCATCGGGGGGGATCTCTCTCAAGCCGGCAAGATCATGATCTCGGTCACGGTCACGGGGGAGGCCAAGTCCCCTGTGACGAGAAGCGGCGCGAGGGCGGGGGATTGGGTGTTCGTCTCGGGGACACTCGGTGACGCTGCCCGGGGGTTTCGGCTCCTCGAGAAGGGCGGACTCCAGGGAAAGGGCAGGGGAGTGCGGCCGCTCATCAAGGCCTTTCTCGACCCGGTCCCGCGCCTGGAGCTGGGCTCGCTTTTAGCCCGGAGGAAACTCGCCTCGGCCATGATCGACATCTCGGACGGCTTGAGCGTGGACCTGGCCCACATCTGCGAAGAGAGCGGGGTCGGGGCGGAAATCGAAGCGTCGCGGATCCCTCTCTCGGCGGCTTTGAAAAGGTCCTCGAAGGACCCGCTGGCCATGGCTCTCAGCGGGGGAGAGGACTTCGAGCTCCTGTTCACCGTCCGCCCGGACAAGCTCGTAGCCGTACGGAAGCTCGCGTTGCGGTTCAAGCTGACGATGATCGGCCGCATCATGGCTGGCAAGAAGATTTTTCTGGTTGGCGCCAATAAAAAGAAAGAGCCCCTTCGCCCGAGGGGCTTCGAGCATTTTCGTGGCTGAATTCGGGTAGCGCCAATAGCTCAAACAGCCGGATAATCGCCCGAGAACACGACCTCGGCCGGACCTGTTTGAAGGACTTCCCCGCCCTTGGGCCACTCCACCTTGAGGTTGCCCATGGCTGTCCGGACCTTGACTGAGCGGTCGGTTAGTCCCTTGAGAACAGAGGCGACGGCTGCTGCAGCCGAACCGGTGCCGGAGGCCAGCGTCTCCCCGACGCCGCGCTCCCAGAAGAGGACTTCGATCTCGTCCCGGCTGACGACCCGGATGAATTCGACGTTGGTCTTGTTGGGGAAGAACGGGTGAGTCTCAATCTCGGCGCCCAGGCCGTGCCATTCGCTCCGGGACGGAAGATGGTCGAAATAAAGCCCGCAGTGGGGGTTGCCCATGGAAACGCAGGTGACTGGAAAGCTCCTGCGGATGACGGACAGCGGGTAGTCGACGATACGGTCGTGGACCCGGCCGTCGTCGAAAGGGATGTCCTTCGAGGCGAGGCGCGGCGCGCCGAGGCCGATCCTGACCTCGAAGAGGGAGCCCCGGGAAGAGAGCACCTCGCTCGGCCGTTCTCCGGCCGCCGTCTTGAAAAGGACCTTCGGCGAAGGGACGGCCCCGCTCGAGGCCAGAAAGGCGGCGGCGCAACGAAGTCCGTTTCCCGAGATCTCCGCTTCGCTGCCGTCGGCGTTGAATATCCGGAAACCGGCCCTGGCGGGCTCTCCCTTTTCAGGCGCGAGAAAGATGAGGCCGTCGGCCCCGACTCCCGTGTGCCGGTCGCAAATCCGACGCGCCAAGTCCGCGGCCGCCGCGGGATCCGTCATCCCGCCCGGGCTCGCGACCAGGAAGTCGTTGCCGAGCCCGTGGAGCTTGGTGAACCGCATCAGCGGACTTTGACCGTGGCGATGAAGTCCTGAGACCGTCCGTCCTGCTCCTGGCGGACGAGGAGGATGACCTCGTCGCCGCTTTCGGTCTTCTTGAGGATATCCTCGAAATCTTTGACCGTGGCCACTTTCCTCCGGTTGACCTCGAGGATGATCATGCCCGCGGCCAGGCCCTGGCGGTCCGCTTCGCTTCCGTTCCGGACCTCCGTGATCAGCAGACCTTCGGTCGTTCGGAGCCCGTAGCGGCGGGCCGAGTTGGGCGACAGGGCCACGACGGAGACGCCGATGTCCTTGTCGAGGCTCGCGACTTGGCCTTTCTCGCTCACGGGCTCGAGCTCGTCGACGATCGCCGAGACCTTCATCTCTTTGCCGTCGCGGACGATAGTCAGGTCGACCTTGCCGCCCGGCAGGACGTCGGCGATGCGGAAGCGCAGGTCGTCGCCGTCCTTGACCGGCTCGCCGTTGAGCTGGGTGATGACGTCGTACTGCTTGATCTTGGCCTTTTCAGCAGGGGAGTCGGGCTCGATAGAGATTATGAGGGCGCCGGCCTTGGACGCGAGCTTCCACTGCTTGACCATGCCTTCCGTGAGGTCGCGGGGATAGATGCCGACGCCGAGGCGGCCGCGGATGACCCGGCCCTTCTCCTTGAGTTGGACGACGACCTTCTTGGCGATGTTCGAGGGGATGGCGAAGCCGATGCCGATGTTGCCGGCGAAGCCCGAGGTCAGGATCGTGGAATTGATGCCGATAACCTCGCCCCTCATGTTGATGAGCGGGCCGCCGCTGTTGCCGGGGTTGATGGCCGCGTCGGTCTGGATGAAGTCCTGATAGCTCTGGGTGTCGATCTGGCGCCCCTTGTAGCTGACGATCCCGGCGGTGACCGTGTGTTCCATGCCCAGGGGGTTGCCGATGGCCAGGACCCATTCTCCGACCTTGGCCAGGCTGGAGTCGCCGAGTTCGGCGAAGGGCATGTCCTTGGCTTGGACCTTCAGCAGGGCTAGGTCGGTGCTCGGGTCGGTGCCGACGATCTTGGCGTCGTATGCTTTCCCGCCGAGAACGGTGACGGTGACGCTCGTCGTCTTGTCCTTCTCGACCATATGGTTATTGGTCAGAATGTAGCCGTCGGCGGTGATGAAGAAACCCGTGCCCCCGACCTGGACGATGTTGGATTCCGGCTGGTTCTGCCGGGGCTGGCCGAAAAACCTGTTGAAGAAATCGTCGCCGAAGGGTGAATCCCCGCCGAAGGCGGAGGTCCTTGACGGTTCCTTGCGCTGGGCTTCGATCCGGACGACGGCCGGGCCGATCTTTTCGGCGATGGTGACGAAATCCATGGACGGCTTCTCTTGGGCCGCGGGAGAAGCGAAAAGGTTCGCCGAAGGCGCCGGGGCTGCCGCCGATGCGAAAACGTCCGCGGGCGCCACTATTTTTTCGGGGAGATAGAGGAAAAGATAGCCCGCGAGGAGCAGGCCCAGGGCAAAGCTCGAAACGGCGATCCAAGCGTATTTTTTCATGGAATTCCTCCGTAAAGCTAGATTCAAAAATACCATATCAGGCCCGAAATTTCAATTTGCCTAACCTGTTACGAACGGCAGTTCCAGGAGAAACGTTGCGGTCCTGGACGGCCGGACGCGAATTCCCAGGGACACGATACCCTTTCCAGGAAACCTGTTCATACCCTGAATTCGCCCCCGTCCATCACCCGGGATTGCATCCCGGGGGCCTTCGGGATTAATATGACTTTCCCATGTCGCGCAAGCTCAAAAAGGGCGTCCTCGTCGTCCTCGAAGGGATCGACGGATCCGGCAAAACGACCCAGGCCCGCTCCCTCCTTCGGCGCCTCCGCTACCGAGGCTATAAGACCGTTTTTTACCGCGAGCCGACCCGGGGGAAGTGGGGCCGTGAGATCAAACGGCTGGCAGCTCGCGCCGATTCGCTGACCCCGGCCGAGGAGCTCGATCTCTTCGTCAAGGACCGGCGGGAAAACGTGGCTAAAAACCTCATCCCGGCTCTCGGGGCCGGCAAGGTCGTCGTCCTCGACCGGTATTACTTCTCGACGATCGCCTACCAGGGCGCCAAGGGCATCGACACGGGCAGGATCCGCCGGATGAACGAGGCCTTCGCCGTAAGGCCCGACCTGGTCGTCGTCCTCGACGTCGATGCCCGGACCGGCCTGGCCCGCATCCGCGGCCGGAAGACCCGCGACGAGCTCTTCGAGCGCGAGGACTACCTCGTCCGGGTCGCCCGGATCTTCCGGGGCTTCAGGGGCCCGGAGTTCGTCCACCTCGACGGCCGGGGCGACCGCCGGGCCGTCGGCCGGGCCATCTGGGCCCGCGTCGCGCCGCTCCTGCGTTCTTTTGTCTTTTAAAGGCGCATTTGCTATGATGGTTCGAGCGCTATGAGTAGCCCAGACCCGAGCCAACCGGACCTGAATAACGCCGAAAAAAAGTTCCCGAAATTGAAGATCCCAGCGCTCAAGATCAAGATCCGCAGGTTCAAGAAGCACACGCTTATCCGCGCCTTCCTCATCATCTTCCTGGCCGGACTGGCACTCGGCTTGGGCGGTATCTTCGGCTCGTACTACGCCATCAAGGATGACCTCCCCGACGTCGCCGACATCGATACCTTCCGGCCCAAGCTCATCACCACGGTCTATGCGGCCGACGGCCAGCCAGTCAAGGAGTTCGCCGAGGAGCGGCGCGTCGAGGTTCCCTTCGAGCAGATTCCCCAGGTGCTTATCAACGCTATCGTCGCCACGGAAGACCCAAGCTTCTTCCGCCATGGGGGGGTGGACCTTCGCGGTATCCTGAGGGCGGTCAAGGCGGACGTGTTCAAGGTCTTCACCGGCCGGCGGCCCGAGGGCGGCAGCACGATCACCCAACAGCTAGCCCGGTCTCTCTTCCTTCATAGCGAAGTCAGTTTGCGTCGGAAGCTCAAGGAGCTCTTCTTGGCGCGCGAGATCGAAAAGCTCT
This sequence comes from uncultured Eubacteriales bacterium, assembly GCA_964652895.1. Classification (GTDB taxonomy): domain Bacteria; phylum Acidobacteriota; class Aminicenantia; order Aminicenantales; family Saccharicenantaceae; genus RBG-16-66-30. The sequence goes on along the minus strand of CAZZCH010000051.1, from coordinate 12,914 downwards.
ATTCCAAGGAAAAGATTTTCGAGCTCTACTGCAACCATTTCTGGCTCGGCCACGGAGCCTGGGGTATCCAGGCCTTGTCGCGTCTCTTTTTCGGCAAGGATATAGGCGAGCTGAGCCTCGAGGAAGCGGCCCTCATCGCCGGCGTGTTCCGCGGCCCAGCCCGCTACTCCCCCTATACGAACAAGCGGGTGACTCTCGAACGCCGCAACCATGTCCTCAACCGCCTGGTGGCCGAGGGCTATCTGACCAAGGAGCAAGGGGAGGAGGCAAAACAAAGGCCGATGAGCGTCCTCCCGTTGAGGCGGACGAGCGCCGAGTTCGGCGCCTATTTCTTTGAGGAGGTCCGCCGGTATCTCGAGAAGAATTATGGCTACGAAGGCCTTTACCGGGCCGGCCTCAAGGTCTACACGACGCTCGACCCGACACTTCAGCGATACGCGGAACGGGCCCTGCACGCGGGGCTCCGCGACACCGAGAACAAACAAGACGGCTGGCGGGCGGACAAGCCGAACCTGCTCACGGCCGGTCCGGAAGTCTTGAAAGCCCTCGTCGCCGGCGCCCGGGCCGAACCCGAAAACCAGTGGCTCCTGAGCTGGGAAAGCCAGGCCATCGAGGCCGGGGATGCCTACGACGCCGTCGTCCTCTCCGTTTCACGGACCGAAGCCACCGTCCGGGTCAAGAATTTCACCGGGAAGATGACCAACAAGGGCATCGCCTGGACGAAGGCCAAGTCCCTCGACGCGCTCATCAAGCCCGGCGACGTCATCCAGGTCAAGGTCCATTCCTTTGACGATGCGGCCAAGGCCGCCCAAGTGTCCCTCGACCAGAAGCCCGTCCGCAACGGCGGCTTCGTCGCCATCGACCCCCAGACCGGACAGATCAAGGCCCTGGTCGGCGGCTATTCCTTCCACGACAGCCAGTTCGACCGGGCCGTCCAGGCGCCGCGGCAGACCGGCTCGGCCATCAAGCCCTTCCTCTACACCGCCGCCTTGGAACACGGCTTCACCCCGGCCAGCGTTATTCTCGACGAACCGAAGACCTTCATCGACCGCTGGAGCGGCGAACCCTGGTCGCCCAAGAACTACGATCGGAGATACAAAGGCGCGATCACCGTCAGGACCGGCCTCGAGCAGTCGCGAAACGTCGTCACGGCCACCCTGCTCGACAACATCTCGCCCCAGGTCGGCGTCGAATACTGCCGCCGCTTTGGCATCACGTCGCCTCTTTACCCATACCTCTCACTCAGCCTGGGGACGTTCGAGATCACCCTGCTCGAAATGGTCTCCGGATTCTCGACGTTCCCCAACAAGGGCGTCCGGTTCCAACCCTATTTCATCACCCGCATCGAGGACAATGACGGCAACGTCCTCGAAGAGGCGCGGGGGGAATCGTACGAGGTCATCTCTCCCCAGACCGCTTACATGATGACCTACCTGATGCGCGGCGCGGTGGAGTCGGCGGGCGGGACGGCGGCGGCCGCCAGCGTCCTCGGCTGGCCGCTGGCCGGCAAGACCGGTACGACCGACAAGTACTCGGACGCCTGGTTCATCGGGTTCTCGCCGACCCTCTGCGCGGGCGTCTGGGTCGGCCACGACAAACAGGTGCCCCTGGGGGACCGGCAGACCGGAGCTTCGGCCGCCCTGCCCATCTGGCAGGGTTTCTTCACCCGGGTCATCGATGACGTCCGAAAAAAGGCCAAAGCGGACGGCGTCGTGGATTTTGTTCCCCCCGACTTCGAGGTTCCGCCGAACCTCGTCTTTGTCGAGATCGACAAGAAGACCGGGCTTCGGGTGATGGACTTCTGCCTCTACCCGTTCCTCGAAGTCTTCTTTCCCGGCACGGAGCCGACCCGGTTCTGCACGCTTGCCGACCACATGCGGGTCCTGGAGTATTACGTCGCCGGCAAAACCAGCGAAGAGCGCTGAAAAAAAAAGGGGGCATCCCTCCCCAACCGGCCACGGGAGGAGGGACGCCCCCGACAATGGAAAGGGGTTGCTATTTCCTTCTGACGCTGCCGCCCGAAGCGCTCCGTGAGCCCGAGGACGAACCCCGGGACGACGAGCTCCTAACTCTGGAGGAAGAGCTGCGCGAAGAGCTCTTGATGGAACTCTTGGAGCTCGAAGACGAGGAGCGTATCTTGGCCGAACTGCTTCTCGACGACGAACTTGCCGAACGGATCGACGAGCTTGTCGAGGTTCCCCGAACAGAGGATGATGGCCGGGAGTAGGGACCCGTAAAGGTCCTGGCCCTGGCCGCGCCGCCGTTTCCGTAGGACGGGGGCCGAGTGACGGCGGGGGATGAGGGATAGCCGTAGGCTGTTCTCTGGCTGCCCACCCCGGCCGTGGTCTTCGAAACGGAAGCCGAGCTATTGTATCCGCTCACGGCACTCGAGGCCGGTCCGGCGCTCCCGTCCTTCTTCCGGATCTTGCGTACTCCCGAGCTCGTGGTCTTGGCCGGGCCGGACGACTTGGTCGCGCTCTTGGCCGGGCTCTTGACGGCCTGCGGTTTCGCCGACGTTCCGGACGCCTGGCCTTGGGACTTGCCCGCCACGTCCGGTTTCCGGATCGTCCGAGGGCTCGTCGGCGACGTGCCGAGGGAGTCGCGGCCGATCCGCCTGTCCTGAGTGAGCCCGGTCGAACGGTCGTCTTTCCGGAGCATGACCCGGTTTCCGGCGAGCGGCTGGACGGAGATCTTCGTCCCCGCCGGCCTGATGCTTATGTTCGGGCTCGTCAGGCTCATCTTGGTCAGGCCCTTCAGGGAATCACCCCTGAGGGCGTTTCGAGAAATACCGGGGTCCTTGAGCTGGTCGCGGCGGACGACGGTCAGGGCTCGCGATTCGTAAGGATAGTAAGCTCCGTAATAATGACCGTAGTATTGGCCGCCCATGAGGATGCCGGGGTAGCCCCAGTAGCTGAGCGGCGCCCAGCCGAAGTAAAAATCATTCCCCCACCAGTTGACCCAGGCCGGGCCCCACATGTTCATGGGGATCCAGTACCAGCCGAAGTCGAGTCCCCAGTGCCAGCGTCCGTAGTGGGACGTCGACCAACCCCAAGGCTCATAGGGCCACCAGGTCCACCCGGACAGGGGCAACCAGGACCAACGTCCGTTGTTGTAGGGGCGCCAATCTTCGTCGACGCCGCCCGGCACCCAGACGTTGCCGTAGGGGGCGAGGTACATCCACTCGCCGTTCTCGTCGAGCTCGGCTTCGAAGTCGGACAGATCCTCGGGCATATAGCTCTTGGCGTACTGACGGCCGGTCACGGAATTCCGGGACTCGTTGAACTTGTCGAAGCCGTCGTTGGCCACAGCGATGAACGATGACGGCTTCGAGGCGAAGCGGCCCTCGGAGACCTCGAGACGCTGCGAGGCCTTGAGAAGAGTCGAACCCTCCTCACCGGCGGCCTCGATGAGTCCCTGATAGACCTGGATCTCCGTATCGCGGTTCTCCCGGACGTCCACCCGGTAGATGCCGCGGTCGAGGACGAAGAAAGAGGAATCGGCGGTGTGGAGTTCGATCCCCTTTTCCTTTTTCAATGTGCCCACGATGAGGTAAACGTTCCCCGACCAGACGCGGAGACGGGTGATATCGTCTTCCTTTTTGGGCAGGTTCAGGACGTCGATCTTGGTGTCGTTGTCGAGCCGGATGAAGTTCCCCTTGCCGAAGTGGATCTCGGCCCGGCCGTCCGCCGTGCCGATCCGGTCGCCCTCGCTGACGGGCATGTTGAGGGCCGCTTCCTCGTAGCCGAGGTCGGACGCCCTCTGGACGAACGCCTTGCCTTCGACGAAGCTCAGGTAGGCTATGGATTCGTTCGTGTACTTCGCATCCTGCGTATCCTGGGGAGGGGCCGTCTTGGGATCCTGGGCCCAAGCCCCGGCCGCGACCAGAACCAGCCCGATCAAGCAAATTATGGTCTTTCTCATGGTCGTTCTCCTATTCACAACCATCTTTATGCAAGAACTATGCCAATGTTCTCCCCTGAAAAAGGACGGGAAATGGGCCCGGTTTGTCCTATGCAGGTGACGGTTTTCCAGGGGGAGGACACTCAAGGGGCCGGAATGCCCCACTTCCTGCGGAATATGCGGAGTGGCTCTTCGAGCTCGACGTGTAGCCCCTCGGGACTGTCCCCCGCAAAAGGACTGTCCCTCTTAATAGCGGGGGGACCGTCCTCCCCGCCGAGCGTCTTCAGGACCTCGCGGACGCCGTCCCGGAGGGCCCCGAGGTCGTATCCGCCCTCAAGGACCATGGCCAACCGGCCCGCCGCGGTCCTCTCGGCCATGGCCATGAGTGAGGCCGCCAGGAGCCCAAACCCGGCCGGCGTCACCTCCATCCCTCCGAGAGGGTCTCCGGCGGCGATGTCGAAGCCGACGCTCGCGAGAATGAACTCGGGCTCGAACTGGGCTGCGACCGGGTCCAGAACCTTTTCGAAAATATGGAGGTAGTCGGCGTCGTTCTTGCCGGCGAGAAGCGGAACGTTGAGGTTGAAGCCGAGTCCTTCGCCCGCCCCGAAATCGCGAACGGCGCCTGTTCCCGGGTAGAGGGGGACCTGGTGGGTCGAAAAGTACATCACGTCCCGGCGATCGTAAAAGGCGTGTTCGGTCCCGTTGCCGTGATGAAGGTCCCAATCGACGACGAGGACCCGGCGCAAGCCGTGATTCCGGACAAGGTGTTCGGCGCCGATGGCGACGTTGTTGAAGACGCAGAAACCCCGGGCCTGGGACGCTTCGGCATGGTGGCCGGGCGGCCGGACAAGGGCCAAGGAGTTGTGCACGGTCCCGGACATGACGAGGTCGAGCGACTTGAGGAACCCACCGGCCGCGAGCAGGGCGGTTTCGAACGTCTTCGGTCCCGCCGTCGTGTCCATGTCCAGCGGAACGACCTTGCCGACCGTGGAACGGACATAGTCGATATAACCTTTCTCGTGGACCCGGCCCAGCTCCTCATCGGTCGCCGGGCGGGGCTCGATGGTGAGGAAGGGGACAGGCGGGTCCTCGTCGAGCATGCGGTCGAGGACCTCGATCCGATGCGGCGACTCGACATGGTATGCGCCCATGTCGTGGTCCCTGAAGCGCTTGTCCTTCACCACACCCGTCGTCATTATGCCCTCGCTGGCCGCTCCAGGGTCCTCGGGTATCGTCTCTCAAGCCCATCGATCCGTCGAAGAGGCCATGAACTGGGGACATGTACCGTCGCGGTACGTGTCCCCCCTTCTTAGCCCTTTGGGAAGAACTTCTCCAGCTCCTCTGGCTTGGGCTTTGGAGTGAACAGGCTGACGAGGATGAGCGCGCCGAGCGAGGCGATGAGCGACGGGTAGATGATCGGGATGCCCCAGGGATCGCCGTCGGGGGCCGGTATGCCGGGGATCTTGGACAGGGCGAAGAAGGAGATACAGACGACCGTGCCCGAGATGATCGAGGCCAGGCCGCCCGCTCGGGTCACGCGCTTCCAGGCCAGGGCGGCGATGAGGGCCGGGGTGATGGCCACGCCGTAGATCGTGTAGGCGAAGAAGCTCATTTCGAGGACGGATTTGAGCTGGGTGGCGAGCAGAAAGGCCACGACGCCGATGGCGACGATGAGGACCTTCTGCAGGGCGACCATCTTCTTCGGGTCGGCGTTCTTCTTCATGAAACGCTGGTAGATGTCGCGCATGACCGTCGGCGAGGGGGAGAGGAGGTAGTTCATGCCCGTCGATATGACCACGGCGCAGGCCGCGGCGAGGAGCAGGACGCCGACGGGGAAGGGCACGAGCTGTTTGGCCGCCATCAGGACGACCTTGCCGCCGGCCTTGGGCACGCTCAGGTCGATCTGGCCTTTGAGCTTGCTGAAGGCGAAGACGGCGATGACGACGACGATCGTCTCGACGAAGATCGTTCCGACGGTCCACCAGGCGACGGCCTTTTTGGCGTCCTTGCCCGACTTGGCGCTGTAGAATTTCTGGTACATGCTCTGCACGCCCAGTAGCAGAAACATCGTCGACAGGAAGTAGCCGATGGCCTTGAGCCAAGGATGGACGCCGAACTGCGTATTGACGATGGCGAAATAGCCCGGGTCCAGGGCCGCCTTGGCCGCCGGCAGGCCGCCCGCGGCCGTGACGACGAAGGGCACGGCCAGGAGGCAGGCCAGGACGATGATAATGCCGTTCGGCAGGTCCGTGTAAGCGATGGCGACCATCCCTCCCAGGGCGGTGAAAAGGATGACGAATGCGGCGGCGATGAGAGTGCCCGTCGCCTCGGAGATCTTGCCGTCGGTGATGACGTTGAGGATGAAGCCGCCGGCGACGAATTGGTAGGAGACGATGGAGATGAAGGAAATGATCAGGGCGATGGCCCCGAAGAGGCGGGCGGTCGGTCCGTAGCGGACCTCGAGGACGTCGCCGACCGTGTACTGCCCGAACGTGTGGATCTTGGCGGCGAGGAAGTAGATGAGGATGATCCCCACCCAGGCCCCGGCGGCCAGCCAGAGGGCCGAGAAGCCGGCCTTGGAGGCGAACTCGGCGCCGCTGATGAACGTCCCCGAACCGATCCAGGTGCAGATCAGGGTGAAGACCATGACCTGCCATTTCAGGCTCCTGCCGGCGACCATGAACTGCTCCTGGCTTTTAATTTTCCTGGAGCGGACGAAGTTCAGGACCGTCAAGGCCAGGAGATAAATGAGGATGATGATGAGATAACTCGACATGCCGCCCTCCTATACGTCCGGTTTGACCGGCGTTATCATACCAAATTGTTCGGTTCTTCGCCGATTTTTTTCTCGAGCTTCACCGACAGGAGCTTGGTCATGTTGGGTTCGGACATGGTCGTGCCGTAGATGTAGTCGGCCACTTCCATCGTCTTGTAGTTGTGGGTGATGAGGATGAACTGGGTCTGGTGCTTGATCGTCTTCAGGAGCTCGAGGAAGCGGGCCAGGTTGACGTCGTCGAGGGCGGCGTCCACTTCGTCCAGGAAACAGAAGGGCGAGGGCCGGTAGCGGAAGAGGGCGAACAGGAACGCCAGGCTGGTCAGGGATTTCTCGCCGCCGGAGAGCAGGTTGAGGTTCTGGACGCGCTTGCCCGGCGGCTGGGCGACGATCTCGACACCGCTCTCCAGGGGGTTGTCCGGCTCGAGGAGTTTGACCTCGGCGTTGCCGCCCTTGAAGAGCGCCTGGAAGATCTCCTGGAAGTTCTTATTGACCTCCTCCAGGGCCTTGAGGAACTGGATCTTGCTCTCCTCGTCGATCTTGCGGATGGCCTCCTCGGTGGAGGCGATGGAATCCCGGAGGTCGCGGCGCTCGTCGAAGAGGAAGTCGAAGCGCTTCTTCTGTTCGACGTATTCCTCCTCGGCCATGAGGTTGACCGCCTTGAAGCGGGAGAGGGTTTCGCGAGCATTCTCGAGCTCTTTTTCGACCTCTTCGTCGGTCATCTCGGTGATCGACCGCCATTTTTTCGCGGTCCGCCGGGGCTTGATGGGCTCGCCCGGGAGGACGGCCTTGTCCGCCGGTTCGGCGGCCTCGGCGTCGGCATCCTCGGCTTCTTCTTCGGTCAGATCTTCGGCCTCCTGGTCGTCGGCGGGGACGGCCGCGGGAGCGGCCTCGCCGGCGGCCTTGGCCTCCACCCGGAGCTCGGCCAGCGTCTTCTTGAGCTCCTGCCAGCACATTTCGTCGAGGTTGACGAGGTCACGTTCGACCTCGGCCTTGCGGATCTCGTGCCTGACCCGCTCGTTCTTGGCCGCCTCTTCCTCTTCCCGGCTTTTCTGGACGACGGTTTCGGACGCTTCGAGGGCCTTGCGGACCTGTTCGAGTTCTTCTTCCGTCGCCTCCAGCCCGGCCTCGGCCCGGAGTCGCTCTTCACCGTGGGTCTTGGCGTTTTCCCGGAGGGCCAGGATCTCGTCCCGGAGACGGGCCTTGTCCTCCTCACTGCCCCGGGCGTCGGTTTCGAGTTGCTGGATTTTAACCGTCGCGGCTTCCTTCCGTTTCGCGGTCGCCCGCATCTGGTCGCCGATGCCGTTCATCTTTTCCTGGACGAGGTCGAGACCGGCCTTCTTTTCGAAGAAACGGCGCTCGAGGACGGAAGCTTCGGCCGTTAGGGCGGCCAGGGCGGCCTCCTTCGCTTCGATCCTTTCCTTGAGCGTCCGGGTTTCGGACTCGCGGAGGGACAGGCCTTCACCCGCGTTGCGGAGGGTCTCGCCGAGCCGCCCTTTCTCCTCGCGCAGGAGGCCGAGTTCGCGGTCGAGGATCGTCTGCGTCGTCCGGATCCTTTCGCTCTCGCCGAGCCCGTAGCGATGCTCGCGCTCCCGGTCCTGGAGGATGCGCTCCGCCTGCTCGAGGTTTTCGCGGACGCCCGCGAGCTCCGCTTCGAGGGCTCCGATACCATTCTGTTTTTCTTCGAGTTCCGCGGCGACAGGGGCGGATTCGGACTCGAGGCGGGCGATCTCCGCGTCGAGCCGGCGCATCTCCGAGGTCAGGGCGATCGCTCCTTCGGCCTTCTCGCCGAGGCGGAGGAGGCCGGAAGAGAGAAGCAGGTCCCCGGCCGGGGTCAGGAAATTCAGTCCGGGATGCTCGACCCAGGCCCGGACCGCTTCGCCGGCGTCCCTGACAATGACGGCGTCCTCGAGTCCGGGCAGCCGGTCCTTGAGACGATCGTCGGGTTCGATGAGGCTCTTAAGCAGCCCGATGACTCCGGGCCGGCTCAGGACCTCCTCAGGGATGGCTGGCCGGGCCGTGGCCGGGATGAGCAGATAATTTCCGCGCAGGCCTTCCGGTATGCCCCTCAGAAAATCCTCGACCGGGACGACGCGGGACCGGGCCCCTTCCCGCCAGAACGTGTCGAAGAGGAGGGCGTTCTCCGGGTTCGTCCGGATGAGGTCGGCCAGGATGCCCAGCCCGCCGGGGACCTCGTCGGTCGGGGATTCGCCGCGCTCTTTTTCGTCGATCTTGCGGAGGGCCTGGAGATGGTAGGCGGATTCGTCCCGCCGCGCTTTCAGCGCTTCGAGCCGGAGACGGGTTTCTTCAAGGGAAGAACGCAGGGAGCCGAGCGCCGTCTTGACGTCCTCCGCACGGCTGATCAGGGCTTGCCGGAGGTCGCGGTGCTCCGCGATGTCCCGTTCGATCCTACCCATCCGTTCCGTGGTCCCGATGAGGAGCGCGGCCTGCTCGCCGATCTGGGCCGCGAGCTTGTCCTCCTGGCGGCTGAGGAGCTCGATCTCCTTGTCGGTCCTGACGCTTTCGTTCTTGGCCTCCGTCAGCCCCTGTAGCGCCTGGAGGTATTCGCCGCGCAGGCGCTCGATGTCCTGCTCCACGGCAAGCCGGGCTTGGCGCGCGGACTCGAGATCCGCCTCGGCGCGGACGACGTCGGACCGGTTCGTCCCGAGCGTTTCCTCGAAACCGCCGAGCCTCGCCCGGAGGTCCTCGAACTCCTGGGTCAGCATGAGGACGTCTTCGAGGAGCTCGTCGCGGTCGCTTTCGGCGCGCTTTTTCTTCTCCTCAAAAAACTCGACCCTTTTCGATTCGCGCTCGATATCGCTCTCGACCCGGGCGACGAGGGACTTCAGCCCGAAGAGCTTTTCCTGGCTCTCCTTAAGGCCCTTCTCCAGATCCCACAGTTCCTTCCGCCGTGACGCCGCGTCCTTCTCTTCGCTCCGTAGGCGGGCCGTGATGTCCTGTTCGTGGAGGAGACCTGCCTCGTAGAGGGCGGAGGCCTCACCCTGGGAATTTTCGAGCAGGACGAGTTTTCTCTGGTAGTGGTGGGACGTGAGTTCCCGGATGCGCTCGCGCAGGCGCCTGTAGCGGTTAGCTGCCTGGGCCTGGCGCTGAAGGGAGTTCTTCGCCTTCTCGACCTCGATGATGATATCTTCGAGGCGAATGAGGTTCTGTCCGGTACTGTCGAGCTTCGATTGGGCCTGGCGCCTCTTGTCCTTGTAGTAGGCCGTGCCGGCGGCCTCCTCGATGAACACTCTCTTTTCGGTCGGCTTGGAGGTGACGAAGTCGCCGATCGAGCCCTGCTCGATGACGAAGTACTCCTTCTCGCCGATGCCGTGCCGCCAGAGCTCATCCTGGATGTCCTTGAGGCGGACGGACTTGTTGTTCATCCGGTATTCGCTCTCCCCGGAGCGAAAAGCCCGGTGCGATACGACGAACGTTTCGTCTTCGCTGGCCAGGGTCAGGACCGCGTCGGCCATGCTCAACGCGGGCTTCTTGGCGTTGCCGTTGAAAATGACGTCCTCGGTCCGGTCGCCGCGCACGACTTTCTGGCGGTGCCCTCCGAGGACCCAGAGCATGGCGTCGACGAGATTGCTCTTGCCCGTGCCGTTGGGGCCGACGATGGCCGTGATGCCGGGGTGGAAGACGATCTTCGTCCTGTCGGCGAAGGACTTGAATCCCTGCAATTCGAGCTTCTTGATGATCATGTTCATGGTTGTCGCGGCGCTTTCGGTCGAATGAGTCCAACCGCGGGGTCGAACAAGAGGGGTATTGTATGCGATTCGCCCGGATTTTTAAAGGGGGACAAGTGCCGGAGGTACGCTTCCTGCCGGACCTCCGGCGCGTGTCCCCCTTCTTTCTCTTTTCTGCGTTCTTTGGTCCTGCATGAATTTAGGACGGGGGACATGTCCTTCCGGTACGTGTCCCCATTCTTGATCCCGTGCCCAATAACCGCTTCGCAGGCGGATTTGACAGGGGAGGGCATTTCGTTTAATTTAATCGAGCCTTCTCAAGCCAGCGTAGCTCAGTCGGTAGAGCAGCTGATTCGTAATCAGCAGGTCGGAGGTTCGATCCCTCTCGCTGGCTCTCCCATATTCCCCGAGAAACCAGCAATTTAGTCATCATCTCCAGCGCCCTCAAGTTGTCACAATTTTGTACAGCTTTATACCGTTTTAGGCCGCATCTGAGAACAATTTGAGCACAATCGATCACAGCCAAAGTGGGGGCGGCCCACCGTTTTTGGGTGAGGCTCCCTATCTCAGTCGGACCATATCGATCTGGAGCGTAAAAGGCCCAGGCTCCTGCGAGGCTCCGATGAAAATGCCCATTATATCATCGCCATTTGTGTTGAAGTCCGTGAACGGAAAAACGTACTCCCGCCAATCAGGCCCGAGTTTGAGTGTCCGCGAGACCGGGATGAAGCCGTGGCTTTGGGCGAAGACCATGACCGCGAATGCCTTTCCTTCCCCTTTGGACCAGAAGCTTATCGCCTTCCGGGAGGAAAGATCCGTGGGCGCCATCATGACCGGGCCCGGCGAAAAGAACGCCCCGGCCCAAAGGTTGGCCCCTCCGGGGATGACCTCTCCGGTGATGAGCAGGGAAGCGCCACTCCCGGCGGCGCCGTCTTCGACTAGACGGAACTCCGCTTTCGAATTTCCCCCGGCTATGGTGTCTGTGGAAATGATCCACCCTGCGCCGAATGATGCAGAGACTTTTTCTCCATCGAAATCACTGATGAGGCCTGATTCCGGGATCTCTGTTTTCGGGGCCCTTTCCGCGGAGGTCCCGGCCCGTTCCTTCGCCGCGTCTTCCCGGTATTGCTCCCGGTTGACGCGCCGGCCGTCTTTCCAGACGGCGGCGATATCGCGCGTCGCTGCGATCGTTATCGTCGGGTCACCGCTGACAAGGACGAGATCCGCGGCGTATCCAGGTTGGATGCGGCCGCGGCCGGCGATTTCGAACGTCGCCACCGGAACCGATGTCGCGGCCTTTAGCGCCTCGATCGGAGTCAGACCCGCTTTGACGAGGAGCTCGAGCTCGCCGTGGAGGCTCGCTCCGTAGGTCGTCCCCGGATTGGGTGCGTCCGTTCCGGCAAGGATGCGAACCCCTGCCACCTTGAGTTTCACGATCGCGGCCTCCGCCGCCCGGTAAGACCCGGGGGCCGTCTTAAAGCCCATGTCGAGCTTGAGGTTCCGGAGGTCAAACGGTTTCAGGTAAGGGGCCAGCGCCTTGTCTTCAAGAAGGATCCCCGCCTCTGTCCTATCGCCGAATCCCTGGAGAACACTCAAGGTGGGGATGACGAATGCCCTTTTTTGGGCGGCCAGACGGCCGAATTCAGGGTCGGAAGCGTCGTTGAAGAAAAGATGGGCCAGGCCGTCCACCCCGGCGTTGAGGGAGTCTTCGCAGTTCTTGAGGGTCGCGGCGTGGATGACCGCGAGCTTGCCACGGGCGTGGGCGGCCTTGATGATAGCGGAGATAGTAGCTATGTCCAGTGTCGGGCGGGGTAAATTATAGGACGACCCGTCGTCGAGGATGATCTTGATGAAGTCCGAGCCCTCGGCGATCCGGGCGTCGACGAATGATTGGGCGTCATCCGGGCGGCTGATCGTCGGGATCGTGAGCCCGTATTCCGTTCCGTGGCCGCCTGGGGCTGTAGCAAGGGTTCCGGCCGAGACGAGGAAGGCCAAGTCCTTCGACCGCCCCGCGGCCTGGTCGGCCTTCAGGGATTTCATCATGTTCACGTCCATGAACATGTCAATGACCGTCGTAACGCCGAAAACAGAGAACTGCCTGAGATAGGCCGGTCCGAAGACGTGGACGTGGGAATCGATGAGACCAGGAAGAAGAGTTTTACCGGAGCCGTCAATAACCTCGGCTCTCGGCGGGATCTTGATATGGGCGCCGACGGCTGTGATTTTACCCTTATCAAAAATGACCGTTGCCCGTGGGAGGAGCTTCTCGCCGTCGAAAAGCCTGACGTCCTTGACAGCCGTCGGCCCCGGTTCGACTGTCAAGGCTTTTCCGTTCGGAATCGTGGTCATAAAGAAGATAACGAACAAGGGAAGGACAACAGCAAGCCCCGGAACGTACCTCCTGAGATGCGTTTTCATGCGGTTCCCCTCCTGGATTGGCAATCCTTTTTTCGTGCTGTGTGTTTCGTCAGGCCCTTTCGGGCTTTTAAGCTGATCATCCTAGCCTGACCTATTCATAAACATTCATGACGGTGCCAAAATTGAGAGGAATC
>CAZZCH010000050.1:0-23572 GCA_964652895.1 uncultured Eubacteriales bacterium | reverse complement strand
GGACCGTCGGCCTAGGCTCGGGGACACGTACCGGAAGTACATGTCCCCTTTCTTGTCCCCCTTCTTGCGGCCCTCCGTCCGTGTCATATTTCGTCTTTGCTCGGGAGATTCTTATACCACGTGAAATAAAGGATGACCGCGAGCCCGGCCGCGGCGACCACCCAGATCCCGAGCTGTTTCCAGTTGCGGAGGAAGAGGTAGAACGGCAGGATGGCCAGCGTGAACTGGAAGACGGCCGTGACCAGCCCGTTGAGCATGTCGATCCTCGGCATCTTGTCGTTGACCGGCACGAGCCCCCGGCGCTCACACTCCCGCCTGACCGGGCCCCAGAAGCCGAACGGCCTAACCTTGGCATAGAATTTGACCAGGACTTCCATTTCGGCCGGCTTGGTCAGCGCCGCCGCGGCGAGCGTCGCCGCGAGGCACAATCCCACGTCAGTGGCCAGGCTGGCCGAGGCGTGAAGGCCCTTGAGGAGGATGAGCCGAAGCGTGATCAGCCCCGCCGAGGCGCCCATGCCCCAGACGAAAGCCCTGGCCCCGAAACGCCAGTAGTGCCAGCGCAGGGTGGCCGGCACCAGGATGACCGTGACGACGACGAAGACCATGGTCTCCCAGGCCGTGACGATGTTCGTGAAGGACAGCGAGAAGACGAACCCGACCAGGACGGCGACGACCGAAGCCACCTGCCCCAGCCGAACGAGCTTTTTCTGGGTCATGTTCTTGGCAAAGTAGCGCTTGACGAAATCGTTGATGACGACCGAGCTCGTGACGTTGATCATGGCGCTGATCGTCGACATCAGGGCGGCCAGGAGCACGGCCATGAACAGCCCCCGCAGCCCCACCGGCATCTTCAGGAGGACAAGAGGCATGATCTTCTCGGCGTCGAAGCCCGCCTGCGACCCCAGGGTGAAAATCCCCAAAACCATGAAGGCACAGCCGAGCATCCAGCGCAGGTTGTAGCCGACCGTCCACATGCCGGCCGCGAGCTGGGCGTCGCGCGGCGAGCGCGTCGTCAGGAAGAACTGGAAGTCCCAGACGTTCGGCCCGGCGAGCAGCCGGAAGATCATCCAGAAAAAGCCGGCCGCCATGAGCGGTCCGAAAAGCCCGAAATGCTGGTAAGCCGGCGGTGTATCCGTCATGAAGCCCGTCCACAGCTTCCAAGTCGGGGCGAGCGAGAACCAGGCCGGATCCTTGTGGATGAACGTCGTCGCCGCGGGCTTGGCGAAAACCATGACGGCCAGGATGACGGCCCCGGCGCCGATGAGGAGGGTCTGGAATATGTCGGTCAGGATAACGCCGAAGAAGCCGCCCAGGGTCACGTAAACGCCGACAACGGCCAAGACAATGAGGGTCGCCTCCCAGCGCGGCAGGGGCAGAAACTCCTCGGCGAACTTGCCCGTCCCGACACTGATGAACATCAGGTTGCAGATCATCAGGACGAGGAGGAAGATCGACGAGGCCAGCCGGGCCGCTTCGGCGTCCTTGGTCGCGCCGAAGCGCGTTGCGTTCCACTCGGCGAAGGTCATCACCCCGGAGCGCCTGATGTACTTGGCCTGGAAGGCCATGTAGAACGAGATCATGAACCAGCCCCAGAAGATGTGCGTCGCCCACATCGACTTGAGCCCGAGGTAGAAGATGAGCCCGATCATCGACATCGTCCCGCCGATATCGATGTAGCTCGAGCACCCCGAAAGGCCCAGCATCCACCAGGGCACGTTCCGGTCGGCGAGGTAAAAGGAGTCGAGCTTTTTCGTCGCCCGCTTGCGGATGACGACGCCGACCATGGCCACCGCGATGAGATAGACCACGATGATGGCGAGGTCGACGGGATGGAGGTTCATGGGCGCCCTTTCAGCCGGGGAAATGTCCCTCCGGCACGCGTCCCCTCTTCGCGTTTCACGTCAAAAATGTATATCACCACGGGCCGCCCGGCGTCAACGGGCTCGCCATGGTCCTGATTGGCGAATTGACGAGTTCCTTTCTGTTGACGCTCATCCTGATGCTCGTCGTCTATTTCAAGGTCGTCCAGTTCCGCGGCCGGGCCTTGCGCGGCCGCTCCCGGCAGGCGGCAAAAGCCGCCCAGCCCGCCGAATGACAGCAGGAAATTCCTTTTTCCCGCAAATGACGTATTCTCCCCTTGACGCTGAATCGTAAATCGCCGCGAGCGGGGGAGATTAATTATTCAACATGCGAATCAATTTTTATATTTGGTTCAATATCCCCGCCTCTCCATTCAAATGCGCCCAGCTGTGCCCCTCCGCCGTAAATGAGTTTATAAGCTTTTGGGGGCAGAAGCACTTCGTCATCATCATAAATGATCAGATGATATGGAGTGCAGTTCCCGAAATAGAAATACCTGACTCTTTCATCTTCATGATTTATCAGATGGGCTCCCGCGGTGACATCCACAGGCATCCAACCATGATGTTCAAAATAGACCTGTGCCCATGAATGCTGAACATGATCCCTATCGGGCTGAACTCTCCATCCCCCTTGTGGCCTGGCTGGTATTTTATTGATCCGGCAAAGAGAAATGAATAAATTGGACTTCGCGCCACAATCCCCGCGCCTGTATTTTGCGGTATATTCTGCAGGATCTCCCAAAACAGGCTTTGGGTCGGTCCAGACGACATTTTTACAAATCCATTCGTATATTCTTTTGGCCTTCAAGTAATCGCTGGTCTCATTGGCTACGATTTCTCTGGACAGCCTTTTTAAATACGGTGTAAATATATTGCTCTCTGTTTCTTCCGTGTACCTTTGATAAACCTGGTCCGAAGTCTTGTAGGGTTGAATATCGCCGGGGCCGACCTTTTTATAATAGCCTTTCGATTCATATTCGTAGATGAATTGACAGATAAAAGTGGAATCGCTGATCGATGAGGGATTCTTCATGGGTTTGATCCAACCCTGAGAAGGTTTTGTGAAATAGTCCCTCCATTCCGTATTTGAGTTATTCCTTTTATCGATGACCTTTTCGAAATAGATCATTGAAGTCAAATCATCGCTTTTCGGAAGCGTTATATCAGTGATGCTTGATCGGCCTATCCTGATATTCGATTGAAATTTATTTTCCCGGACATATGGAATCCAAGCTTTCAATACGGATCGATCGGGTAACTTTCCTACGTCCTGAAAAAAGCTGAATCCCACGCTTATTTTTTTTGATAATATTGATTCGTTCTCGTAGGAAGCAATTGTTTCAAGCGGGTATTTGGAAGCATCCGCATCCTTTTTTTCTGGTATTTTTGCACGTTGGGCGGCTTCCTTATTTACCAGAAAGAGATCAAAAATACAGTTCGAGTAATATTTTTTATCGCCGTCGATCACGTAATGCTCAAGGCTGTAATCGTTCTCCCATTTGTTCATATCAACTTCCGACAAATCGGGAATCTTAGCCTTTAATTCTTTATAGACCGTATCATAAGATAATGTGTATTCTCTTTTTACCGCCTGAATATCGTTTAATATTTTTTGTAATATTTTAGTCTCACGCGCTGAAAGATTAGTCTTGTTCTGTAGTTTAAGATCGATTGTTTGAATTACTTTCGAAAACTCACCGTTCCGAGCCAATCGATTCAATTTTTCGGCTTCATTATGACATGAGACAAGAAGTGCTATTGCTATTACAGAGAAAGGCAATATTTTTCTCATGGCGGCTTTCATCTACTTTATCCTGATCGTGATGTCGGCCGAGGTTTCGAGCTTGAGGGTGACGCCGCCCTTGCCCGTCCCGAAGCTCACGGCCCGCCCGCCGGCGCTTCCGGAATCCCTCAAGGTGACGGGAATATCGGTGATGATCTTCCCGAACTCGGTCTTGGCCGTGCCCTGGACCTCGATCCCCGCGGGCAGCGTGATTTGGATGGGGTTGAACGAGGTCTTGATGTCGATGGCGCTTCCCGGCGGCAGGGCCTTGATCTCGTCGACATCGACCGAGCTTGACTCCCCCGCGATCGTGATCGATCCCGACGTCCGCCGGAGGACGACGTTCTTGAAAGAGTTCCTGACTCTCACGGCGCCGCCGATGTCCTCGGCCATGACGGCCGACGATTCGCCCTCGACCGTAAGCCCACCGCCGATGCGCCGGGCCTCGACGCCGTTGAACGATGTGACGATCGTCGCGCCCTCCTTGACATCCGCCACCGTAACCTTGGCCGATTCCGACCGGATCTCGAGCGACCCGCCGACCCCCGTAACGATGACATCCTTGAAGGACGATTTGATGACGACGTCCCTGTCGATTTCACGGACCGTCACGGCCGACGATTCGCCGTCCACGGTCAAATGACCGCGGATGCGCGACGCGGCGATCGACTGAAAGGAGCTTTTGATCGAGGCGTCGCCTCCGATGTCCTCGGCCGTGACGGCCGCGGATTCGCTCGTCAGCCGCAGTCCACCCTTGACGTTCGTGACCTTGACCGGCTTGAAACTGCTTTCGACGACGGCGTCCAGCGATACGTCGTCGACGGTCACGCCGGAGCTCTCGCCCTTGACCTCAAGACGGCCCCGGACGCCGCGGACGTCGATCGTCTTGAACGATGACGTGATCCGGCAATCTCCGGCGACGTCGGACCCGGCGATCCCGGCGCTTTCCGAAATCACCGCGAGCGGGCCGCCGATCTTCGAAAACTGGACGTCCTTGAAGCTGTTGCGGATATCGGTCCGGCCGGCGATCCTTTCGGCGCGGACTTCGCCGCTCTCGTTCCGGACGTCGATCGGCCCCCCGAAATCCACGACCCGGACCGAGGCGAAGCTGTTTTCAAGCTTGAGCTCCCCGCCGCAGCCCTCGATGCGGACCTCGCCGCTTTCGTTGCGAAGCGCCAGCCGGCCCGTGACTCCGCTCACCGAGACGTTTCCGAAATGGTTGCTGACGTCCAGGGACTGCGAGGCCGGGACGCGGATCTCGATCCGGGCCGCGTAGGAAAGGTTCCAGCGGCCGGTCCGAAGGGCGTCACCGATTCTTTTGAAGAAATTCGTTTTCCCCCGATCCCAATCCATGGGCGACGTCAGGCGCAGGACGAGGCCGCCGGCCTCGGCCTCGAGACTCATCGTCGTATTGTCCAGGAATTCCTTGACGAATTCAGCGTCGGAGCCGCCGACCTCGACGGTCGCTTCGGCTGAAACCTCGTTTTTCTCCCAGGCGGAGATCGTCAGCTGGGCTTGGGTCCGATCGACACGAAGTATTTTACCCGGCGCCGAGGCCGATTGAGCGGTCAGATTTTTCTTCTGGATGTTCCTGGCGCCGGCGCCGGGAAGAGCGGTCCGTTCAACGCCGGACGCAGCAAGCGCGGCGGCGGTCATGAGAGACATGAAGAGAGCCGCCGCCGAGAGGACGATCATGGCTTTGTTTTTCATGGTTGACTCCTTTCCGAAATGACCTAGTTCATCGACCCGAGCACGTCGGCCAGGGTCTCCCGTTTATCCTGAAGCGCGGCCAGAAGATAGCGGCGGATATGGGCGTTGGCCGGGTTTGAATTCAGGGCTTCCCGGCATTTATCGATCTGAGCGTCGATCGTGGCCAGCTTGTCCCTGTAGAGAGATATCTCCTGGAGGTCCATGGCCGCGATCTTCGGCCGAGCCTGCCGCTCCAGCAACCCGATGGCCCCCAGGTATTCCTTTTCCTTGATTTCAACCCGGGCCAGAGCCTCGCGGGCCAGAATCCCCGACGGGACATGTGGTTCCCGGAACATGTGGATTCCAATGACGGTAACCGCGACCAAGGCCGCGACGGCCGGAGCGAGGATCGCCCAACGGCGGGAAAGGAAGGCGATCAGCCTCAGGCCTCCGGAAACGGGCTTCCCGTCCCTCGCGGCCGTGATCTCCTTCTCGTGCGCAAGGGATGCTTCAATCCTTTCCCACAGACGCTCCGCGCCGACCGGTTTCTTGAGGGCCGCGATCTCCCTGTCCAGCCGGGCATCAAGCGCCGCCTGTTCGCGGCACTCGAGGCAATCCCGGACATGCCGGGCGAATTCCTCGGCCGTCATGGCCCCCTCGTCATGCCTGTCGAATTTGTCGCAGCTCATGATATCTCTCCCGCCGGGACGGAACCCAGCCAGGCCCGGAGCTTCTTCCGGGCCCGATGGACGCTGATCTTCACGGTCCCGACATTGACGCCGAGAATATCGGCGACTTCTTCCTGGGAATACTGTTCGACGGCGAAGAGGACGAAACAGGCTTTCATCTGCCCGGGAAGGCCGTCGACCGCCTGGGCCAGGCTGTGGGCCAGCTCATGGGAAGACGGGACACCAAGAACATCCATTTCGGTAACGTCTCCGGCGGCGGGCTTTCGTTTGCGAAGCACATCCATGCAGGTATTGTGCAGGATCTGAAAGAGATAGGTGCTGAAGCGCGCGCCGCTGCGGAATCCGCCTAGCCCGCGGAAAAGCTTGAGGAAGGTCTCCTGGACGGCGTCCTCGGCCTCCTGGGGGCGGCCCAGCAGCCGCATGGCCGTCCTGAGTAGGGGCTGACCGTAACGATCATAAATCCGCCTGTAGGCGTTCAGATCTCCCGCCCGGCACCGTTCGATGATTTGTTCTTCGTCCGTCGGATCCATGATTAGATTATATCGCCTTTTCACCTTGTTAGACGGGCTGTGCCGGCGTTTCGTTGACCGGACGGCAAAAAAAGGGCAAAAGCGTATTCCACCCGGCGCCGCTCGGCAGCCATGCTCGAGTCGGGCGAAAGAGCAGGCACGCGCACAAAGAGCACGTCCCCTCTGTTTTTTCATCGGAAAACGTGATAAAATAGCCCCTAAAAAGGACGGAGGATTATGCCTAAGCCTAAAAACAAACCGATGAAAAACCTGCTCTTCTGGGTCTCCGCAGGGGTGCTCATCATCCTTCTCTGGAGCCTCCTGCAGTCGCCCGGCATGGCCAAGAGGGACGTGACCTTCTCGCAGTTCATGACCGAAGCCGAACAGGGCAAGGTCGAGGATGTCACCATCCAGGAGAACCAGCTCAGCGGCAAGTTCACGGACGGACAGACGTTCAAGACGGTTCTGCCCACGGGCTACAACGACCTGATCAAGATCCTCCGCGACAATAACGTCAACATCGTCGTCAAGGATAACACCCGAAGTCCCTTCTTCGCCATCCTGATCAGCTGGTTCCCGATCCTCCTCATCATCCTCTTCTGGGTCTTCTTCATGCGCCAGATGCAGGCCGGCGGGAACAAGGCCATGTCCTTCGGCAAGAGCCGGGCCAAGCTCTTTTCGGCCCAGCAAAAAAAGGTGACGTTCAAGGACGTGGCCGGGGTCGAGGAGGCCGAGAACGAGCTCCAGGAGATCATCGAGTTCCTCAAGGACCCGCGCAAGTTCCAGCGGCTCGGAGGCCGGCTCCCCAAGGGCGTCCTCCTCGTAGGCGCGCCCGGGACGGGCAAGACCCTTCTCGCCCGGGCCGTGGCCGGCGAAGCCGACGTGCCCTTCTTCTCGATCAGCGGCTCGGACTTCGTCGAGATGTTCGTCGGCGTCGGCGCATCGCGCGTCCGCGACCTCTTCGACCAGGGCAAGAAGCACGCCCCCTGCCTCATCTTCATCGACGAGATCGACGCCGTCGGCCGCCAGCGCGGCGCCGGACTCGGCGGCGGCCACGACGAGCGCGAGCAGACCCTCAACCAGCTCCTCGTCGAGATGGACGGCTTCGACTCGAACGAGGGCGTCATCCTCATCGCCGCCACCAACCGCCCGGACATCCTCGACAGCGCCCTTCTCCGGCCCGGCCGTTTCGACCGGCGGATCATCGTGGCCATGCCCGACGCCAAGGGCCGCGAGGAGATCCTCCGCGTTCATGTCCGGAAGATCCCCCTTTCCGATGACGTCAAGCTCAAGGTCCTGGCCCGTTCGACCCCCGGCTTCTGCGGCGCCGACCTGGCCAACCTGGTCAACGAGGCAGCCCTGCTCGGAGCCCGCAACGGCCAGGACAATGTCGCCATGAAGGACTTGGAATTCGCCAAGGACAAGGTCCTCATGGGCGTCGAGCGGAAAAGCCTGATCATCAGCGACGAGGAAAAGAAGAACACGGCCTACCACGAGGCCGGCCACGCCATCGTGGCCACCCTCATCCCCGAGGCCGACCCCATCCACAAGGTCAGCATCATCCCGCGCGGCCTGGCCATGGGACTGACCCAGCAGCTCCCTCTCGACGACCGCTACACCTACACCAAGGACTATCTCGAGGCCCAGCTGTCCGTGCTCATGGCCGGACGGGTCGCCGAGATTCTCTTCCTGGGAAAGACGACGACCGGCGCGGCCAACGATTTCGAGAAATCGACGGAGATCGCCAGGAAGATGGTCTGCCTATGGGGCATGTCGGACCTCGGCCCGCTGACATTCGGCGAGCGGGACGACCTCATCTTCCTCGGACGCGACCTGGCCGTGAACAAGAATTACAGCGAGAGAACCTCCGAGCGGATCGACGACGAGGTCAAGAAGATCGTCCTGCGAAATTACGCCCGGACCCAGGAGCTCATCGAGAATAACCGGGATAAGCTCGTCAAGATCGCCGAGCTCCTCCTCGAAAAGGAAGTGCTGACGTCCGAGGAGATCAACGAGGTCGTCAGCGGCAAGTCGAAACCGGGAAACCAAGGACGAAGAGCCCGGCCAGGTTTGAAGACGATGGGCAGAGAAACGCGCCGCCTGGACATCCGGGGACGGCGTTTCCTTCTCGGCCCTCGCACCTGGATCATGGGCATCATCAACGTCACCCCCGACTCGTTCTCCGACGGCGGGCGGTACTTCGATATCGGGAAGGCGGTCGCCCGCGGCCTCGAGCTCGCCGCCGAAGGCGCGGACATCCTCGACGTCGGCGGGGAGAGCACGCGGCCCGGCTCCCTCCCCGTGCCCGAGGCCGAGGAGCTCCGTCGGGTCGTCCCTGTCGTCGAATCCCTGAGGAAACAGACTGCCGGTCTGCTGTCCGTCGACACGACGAAGGCGGCCGTCGCCCGCGCCGCCCTCGACGCCGGGGCCGACATCGTCAACGACACAAGCGCCTTCCGTCTCGACCCGGGCATGCCGGGGGAAGTGGCCCGATCCGGGGCGGGGGTCATCCTGATGCATATGCAGGGCACGCCCCTCACCATGCAGCTATCGCCGCGATACGACAACCTCCTCGACGAGATCCGCGGCTTCCTCGGGGAAAGGATCCGGGTAGCCGAGGCCGCCGGGATCTCCCGGGAGAGCATCATCGTCGACCCGGGTATCGGCTTTGGCAAGACCTTCGAGGACAACCTGGTCCTCCTCCGCCGCCAGGAGGTCTTCCACGAGCTCGGCCGGCCGCTCCTCCTGGGATTCTCACGGAAGGCGTTCCTTGGCCGGCTCCTCGGCCTCCCGCTGGAGGAGAGGCTGGAAGGGACGATCGCGGCGGCGGTCCTGTCGGTCGAACGCGGCGCGCACATCCTGAGGGTCCATGACGTCGGACCGGTGGTCAAGGCCGTCCGAGCCGCCGAGGCCATCCTGGGCTTTGGGGCCGATGACACCGCGGCCGCCGGATCGCACGATAACGCCGTCGAGAGGAAGGCGGGCGATGTTCGCTGAGATGTGGACGATCCTCCGCCAGATCACGGTCCTCGACGTCTTCGACATCCTCCTCATCGCCTTCATGATCTACTACGTCATCCTCCTCATCAAGGACACCAAGGCCTACCAGGCCGCCGCCGGGCTGGCACTGATCGGCGCCCTCTATCTGCTGACGGTGTGGGGACGCCTGGGCGTATCCAACAGGATCTTCCGGGCCATCATCAACTACGTCATCATCGCGGTCATCGTCCTGTTCCAGGGCGAGATCCGGAGGTTCCTGACGGAGATCGGCTCGAGGACGTTCCGCAAGCCGTTCGCCCTCCGCTCGTTCCAGGAGAAGATCGACGCGCTCTTCCAGGCCGTCGATTACCTCTCCCAGAAAAAGATCGGGGCCTTGATCGCCATAGAAAAGGAGATCTCCCTCTCGACCTACACCGACCGCGGCGTCAAAGTCGACGCCCTTCTTTCCAAGGACCTCCTCGTTTCGATCTTCTTCCCTCATTCTCCCCTCCACGATGGGGCCGTCATCATCAGGGGAGACAGCATCGTCGCGGCGGGATGCCTCCTGCCCCTGCCGGCCACCCATCGGTTGAAAAGCCCGTTCCAGACGCGAACGCGGCACCTGGCGGCCATCGGGCTTTCGGAGGAAACGGACGCGGCGGTCATCGTCATCTCCGAGGAGACGGGGACCGTCTCCCTGGCCATCAAAGGCCAGCTCGAAAAATATGATTTCAGGGACGTCAGGGAAAAACGCCTGCTCGGGTACTTGAAAAACCGATGAAACGATCATTCAAACGCTGGCTCGTCCGGGATTGGAAGCTGAAGCTCGTCTCGTTGTTCCTTGCCCTTGGTCTATGGCTGATCATCGTCCCGTCCGAAAAGATGTATTCGGAGAAGGCCCTGACCATCCCGCTCGAGATGCGGAACATCCCGGCCGGACTGGAGATCGTCGAACAGCAGGTCGAGAAGATCGACATCACGCTCCGGGCTCCCAACCGTCTCCTCGACGAGATCGGGCCATCAGGCCTCGTGGCCAGGATCGACCTCGATAGGGCCTCCGTCCTCCAGCAGGAATACCCGCTCAATGAATCCATGATCGCCGTCCCTCCGGGCGCCGAGGTCATTAAGATCGCCCCCAACAAGGTCACGATCAAACTGGAAAGGACGGGTGAAGCCACGATCGACGTCCATCCCACGCTCCGCGGCAAGGTGAGCCAGGGATTCCGCATCGCCCTGACCGAGATCGAGCCGGCGAGCGTCCGGGTCCGGGGACCGGAGAGCCGCGTCCGGGGCAAGGAAGCGGCTGTCACGGCGCCCATCGATCTATCGCGGCTCACCGAATCCACCGTCTTTGAAGTGGACATCATCCTCCCCCGGCCGGAGCTCCGGCTCGTCTCGCTCCAGACGAGCGCCCGGGTCACGGTCCACGTCGAACAGGACAAGGGCGCGGCGAAGACGCCTCCCGCCAAGAAATAATTGTGAAGAAAAAGCTCTTTGGGACCGACGGGATCCGGGCGGTCGCGGGCGTCTTTCCGCTCGACCCGCCGACGATCTCGAGGCTCGGACAGGCCCTCGTGGGGCTCCTGGAAAAGAAAGGACTCGGGGCGAAGGTCCTCATCGGCCGAGACACGAGGGAGTCAGGACCCTGGATGGAACGGGCGCTGGCCCGCGGCGTGCGCGCGGCCGGGGGCGAGACCGTGTCCGCCGGCGTCATCCCGACGTCGGCCGTCTCCTACCTGACAAAAACGCACGGCTTTTCGGCCGGCGCGGTCATCTCGGCGTCCCACAACCCCTTCCGCGACAACGGGATCAAGGTCTTCTCGCCGCTCGGCGTCAAGATCCCCGACGCCTGGGAGCTCGAGCTTGAGGCCGACGTTCTGGGGGGACGCGGGCGGCTGCCGGGACATGACCTGGATGTCGACATCAACCCCGGGCTGGCAAGCGATTACGCAGATTACCTGGTGAGCCGGGTCCGCCTGACCGGACCGCCCTCCGGGCTCAAGGTCGTCGTCGATTGCGCCAACGGGGCAAGCTCCCATTTCGCGCCGGCCGTCCTCGGCGGACTCGGCTTCGGGGTCGAAGCGCTCCACGCGGCGCCGAACGGCACGAACATCAATCTCGACTGCGGCTCGCTTCATCCTGAACGCCTGGCCGCGAGGGTCCGGGAGACCGGGGCGGCGATGGGGATCGCCTACGACGGGGACGCCGACCGCGCGCTGTGGGTTGATGGGAGCGGCCGCCTCCTCAGCGGCGACCACACGCTCTTCGTCCAGGCCCTGCACATGAAGGAGACCGACCGGCTCCGGACGAGCGACGTCGTAGCCACGACCATGAGCAACATGGGACTCGAGGCGGCCCTGGAAAAAGCCGGCCTCGGCCTCGTCCGCACCAAGGTCGGCGACAAGTACGTCCACGAAGAGATGGTCGCGCGAGGGGCCAACCTGGGCGGCGAACAGTCGGGCCACACGATCTTCCTCGACGATTTCCCGACCGGCGACGGCATCCTGACGTCACTGCGGATGCTCGAGGTCATGGTCAACCGGGGCGAAACCATCGCTTCGCTCGTCGAGAACATGACCGAGTTCCCCCAGACGCTCGTAAACGTCCGGGTGACGCGGAAGCCGGACTTCGCGGAATTCCCGGAGATCACGGCGGCCGTCGAAGAGACGAGGGCGCGCCTCGGCCGGGAAGGACGGCTGGACCTCCGCTATTCGGGAACCGAGCCCCTGGCCCGGGTCATGGTCGAAGCGCGCGACAGGGCCCTCGTCGAAGCGTGCGCGAAAAGGGTCTCCGACGCCATCCGTAAACATCTGGGAGAGAAATAACATGCGACTCACCGTCAACATCGACCACTTCGCCACGCTCCGTGAAGCCCGGAAAGCGACGGAGCCGGAGCCCGTCTTCGTCGCCCTGCTCGCCGAACAGGCGGGCGCTCACGGCATCGTCTGTCACATCCGGAGTGACCGGCGGCATATCAAGGAACGCGACCTGCGCCTCCTTCGGGACGCCGTCAAGACCAAGCTCAACGTGGAGATGGCCGCGACGGAAGAGATGAAAAGGATCGCCCTCGAGATCGGGCCCGACGTCGTTTCCCTCGTCCCCGAGCGCCCCGAAGAGCTGACGACCGAGGGCGGGCTGAAGGTCGCGGCGAACAAGCGAGCCCTTGGCCCCCACATCAAAGCCCTGGGAAAGGCCGGGATCCGCACGAGCATCTTCATCGACACGAACCTCGACGAGATCGCGGCGGCTCGGGAGCTCGGCGTCGACCTCATCGAGATCAATACCGGAAAGTACGCCGAGCTCAAGGAAGGGCGGGCCCGGGACAAGGCTTGCGAAACCGTCCGTAAGGCGGCCGAGTTCGGGCACAAGATCGGGCTCGAGGTCCACGGCGGGCACGGCCTCGACTATCGAAACGCCGGCCCCATCGTGGCCATCCCGGAGATCAGCGAACTCAGCATCGGTTTTTCCATCGTCGCTCGTGCGGCCGTCGTCGGCATCGAGCGGGCGGTCTGGGAGATGCTCGACCTGCTTTAATTGGGGGACACAATACCATGTCCCTCATTTCACACAGATGCGGCAGCTAAAGCCCCCGACGAAATGAGGGACATGGTATTGTGTCCCCGATTTGGAGGTCGACCGTGGATATTCGGATCAATATCGACCGTCTGAAACAGGACCTCGAGAAACTCGGCCGGATCGGGAGGGACGAGCACGGCGGCGTCAGCCGGCCCTCGTTCAGCCCGGCCGACTTCGAAGCCCGGGCCTGGCTCAAGAGCAAGATCGAGGAAGCCGGCCTCTGCTATCGCCAGGACGGAGCGGGCAACCAATTCGGCCGGATCGAGTGCTCCGGCAAGACCGTCATGGCCGGCTCCCATATCGACACGGTCCCCAACGGGGGAATGTTCGATGGCGCTGCCGGGGTCGTCTCGGCGCTTGAAGCCGCGCGCCGAATCCTCGAAGAAAAAATCCCTCTCGCGCGGCCGCTCGAAGTCGCTTCCTTTACGGACGAGGAAGGAAATCTCGTCGGCGATTTCTTGGGGAGCCGCGCCTTCATGGGGCTTCTCGGAAAGGACGAGATCCGGAACGGAAAGACCTCGTTCGGCATGCCCTTCCGCGACGTCCTGAAAAGGACGGAGTTCACGGCCGAAGGCATCCTGGCCGCGCACGAGCAGAGACCCGGGCTCGAAGCCTACTTGGAGCTCCACATCGAACAGGGTCCCGTCCTCGAGGACGAGGCCGTGCCCATCGGCATCGTCGAGAAGATCGCCGGCAAACATTACCGGCAGTGCGCCTTCATCGGCGAGTCCGGACATGCCGGGACGACGCCCCTCGAGCTCCGGCACGACGCCTTCCTGGGGCTGGCGGATTTCGCCCTCAAAGCGACCCAGCATGTGGCGACGAAACACTACGGAAGCATGCTGACCATCGGCCAGGCCGCCCTCCACCCCGGCTCGTTCAGCGTCATTCCCGGCCGAGCCGATTTCACCCTGGAGTTCCGGAGCGCCTCGGCCGAATCGCTGGGCGAGATCGAGAAGGAGGTCTTCGCCCTGGCCGAGAACGTCGCTTCGACGCGCGGGCTAACGTTCGTTTCCCGTATCGTCGACAAAACGGTACCGGTGACGATCGCCCCTCGGATCGTGAACCTGCTCGAAGGAGAATGCCGGACCCTTGGCTATCCGTCGATGCGCCTCGCCAGCGGCGCCGGCCACGACGCCCAGATCCTCGCGGCCGGGTGCGACGTCGGAATGATCTTCATCCCATCCCCCGACGGCATCAGCCATGCACCCGGGGAGCGGGTCGACTGGAACGACCTGGAGAAGGGCGCCAACCTGCTTTTGCGGACCCTCGTCCGCCTCATTTCCTAGCGGACGCCGCGGCCGAAAATCACGACTTTTTTCTCCCCGATGAGCGGCCAGCCGTTCTTCCAGTCGTATTCCTCGTAGCCCTCGGGCATGGGATTGATACGGATGACGCAGGCGCCGCGGGCGCCGGCCCCGGCGTTGTGGTCGATCTTGTCGGAATAGTCCCAGCCGTCACCATACTTCTTGGCATTGACGGACCTGTCCGGCCGGCCCGGTTTGGTCGGGTCTCCCAGGAGCTCCCGCTGGGGCTTGATCAGCCGATAGGGCCCTTCCCCGACCAGCTTGCCCGTGGCCTTCTCATAGGCCGCGGGATCGAGAGGCAGGCCCTCCCTTTCGTAGGCGAGCAGGAGCCACGGCCTCCCGGAGATCCGTTTCCCGTCCTTGACCCCGGGCGGGAGGGCGGCTGGTCTTTCCAGGAGGGCCAGATCGGAATCTCCGAAAGAGAGCGGGCCGTCGTAATAAACGCCCTTGGGGAACGGCGTGTTGATGTCTTCGAGGCTGTAGTCGTTGCTGTAGCCGTCCGGAGCGTATACGGTGATGCCCGTGACCCCGGTCAGGTAGATCTTCGCGGCGGAAAGCAGGTCGATGACCCTGACGCCCTTGTAGGTCACATATTCGTCGCGGCGCTGGGTGGTCTTGTTCATGAGCAGGAATTGGCTCTGCACGGGCAGCTTCCGGATCTCGTCCCAGCCGAGGACGATCGTGGGCGCCAGCGGCTGGCCCGGACGGCTGGCCGGGTCGCCGGGATTGCGGAGGTCGGCGATCTCGATCCCGTTCGGCTTCCCATCCCCGTCGGAGTCCCGCCCATCGATGGCCGCGAATGCGACGAAGGCCCGGCCGGCCTTTTTATAGTCGAGGCCATAGGCGTTGAGCGTCGCCTCGTAGTCCTTCGGGACGCCGGTCGTGTATCTCGCGTTGGGAAAGGCCCGGAGATGGCAATAGCCGCAGGGACTGTATTCCCGTTCCGTGTCCGTCCCTGGAACACCGCCTCGATGACAGGTCCGGCAGTCGTCCAATCGCGTCCCGGCCGCGGCCGGATACTGGCGGATGAAGCCTTTCATGTCCGCATCGGTCGCGTGGCCGACATAGGCCCGCGAGATCACGGGCTCCTGCGAGGCTCCGGCACACGCCAGCCAACCCGCAAAGCCCAATCCAAGAATCAAGATCAGGAACAGGCCGAATTTCCGTCCGCTGCCGTTCATGCGCACCTCCTCGAATCCCGCATCTTACATCACTCCGGCGGCATCCTCAATCCTATAGGTTTGACCCCCTCTCGTCCCTTCCTCTATACTGGCTGCCGTGACCAATGCAACTAGGCCGCTCCGGATCGACGCGATTCCCATCGATTTCCCGGTCGGCCTCGGGGCCCTGGCCGGATATAGTGACCTCCCTTACCGCCTGGTCTGCCGCGCTCTCGGCGCGCCCTATTGCGTCACCGAGGCCATGCTCGACCGCCAGGTGCTCCTCGAAGGCAAACTCCGCAAGCGCCTCATCCGGCTCGACCCGGCCGACCATCCCGTGGGCGGGCAGATCATGGGCACGGAGCCCGAGGTCATGGCCGATGCGGCCCGCTCGCTCGACCGGATGGGCTTCGACGTCGTCGACCTCAACTTCGCCTGCCCCGTGAGGAAGGTCGTCTCCCACAAGCGCGGCGGCGCGTTGATGAACGACCCCGACCGCGCCTTGGCCATCGTCCGGGCCGTCGTCGACGCCGTCCCCGGCCGCCCCGTGACGATCAAGATGCGGCGGTCGTTCCGGGACGCCGACAAAACCCATGAGGATTTTTGGAAGATCGCCCGCGGCGCTTTCGACGCGGGCGCCGCGGCGATCGCCGTCCACGCCCGGAGCGTCGAACAGAAATACACCGGCCGGGCCGACTGGAGCTTCCTCGCCGCCCTCAAACGCGAGCTCCCCGACCGGACCATCCTCGGCTCCGGGGACGTCATGTCGCCCGCCGACGCCCTGCGCATGATCGCCGAAACCGGTGTCGACGGAGTCCTGGCCGCGCGCGGGGCCATCGGCAATCCCTGGTTCTTCGAACAGGCCCGCGACCTCGCCGACGGACGACCGCCCCGCAAGCCGGGTCTCGACGAACAAAGAGAAGTGATCTACCGCCATTTCCGGCTCGCCTGCGAAGCTTACGACCCGCAGCGCGGCCTCAAGATCCTCCGCCACTTCAGCCTCCAGTACGCCAAGATGCATCCGCGCCGGACCGAATTGCGCAACGCCCTCGTCGCCGTCCGGACCGAGGACAAGTGGCGCGCCGTCATCGACGCGTTCTATGGGCCCGGATCGTAGGATCGATGTCCCCTTATTGCGGCGACGAGGGCCACCCTTATCCCCCGGCCCCCAGTAAGAACGGGGACACGTACCGCTTCTCTCGAAGCCGTACATGTCCCCCTGCGGCCAGCCCATCATAAGCCTCTGGACGCTGCCCTGGCAACGTCCAGAGGCTGGTCTTTACAGCACGGGCTCGATGTGCTATCTAAGACGGTGCTCCGAGTCGAAGGAGCTACAGCCGGGACGGCCAGGCCCTTCGACCGACAGGGAGGAGCGGGAAACGGCTCCTCCTTCCGTAGTTGAAAAGGAGACACCGTGCGCCGCCTCTCCCTATTAGCCACTGCCATCATCCTGACATTGCTTTCCTCGCTCTCGGCCAAGACTGGGGACACGTACCGGAGGTACATGTCCCCAGTCGGCGAACGAACCCTCATGCTGGCCACGACCACGAGCGTGGACGCCACGGGCCTCTTGGATCTGCTCGCCGACGAATTCGAGAAGGACGCGGGGGTCACCCTCAAGTGGATCGCGGTCGGGACCGGCGCCGCGCTCAAGCAGGCCCGGGACGGGAACGCCGACGTCGTCATCGTCCACGCAAAAAAACTCGAGGACACGTTCCTCCGGGACGGATACGGCGTCAACCGCCGCGTCGTCGCTAGGAACTACTTCATGATCGTCGGGCCCGAAGGCGACCCCGCCCGTGTCGCCGGCTCGTCATCGGCGGCCGAAGCCCTCGGCCGCATCAAGTCGAGCGGAGCCCCGTTCGTCAGCCGCGGCGACAAGTCCGGCACGCATACGCGCGAGCTCGACCTCTGGGCCCTAGCGGGCGGAAAACCGGAAACCGCCTACCTCGAAACGGGCCAGGGCATGGCCGAAACCCTGCGTGTGGCCGCCGAAAGACGAGGCTACACGTTGACCGACACCGCGACATTCTCCGAGCTTCCGGGGCTCACCGGACTTAAGCCCGTCTATGAAAGCTCGCCCGAACTCGAGAACATCTACTCCGTCATCGCCGTCGACCCCGTCCGCATCCCCTCGGCCCGCTACGGGGAGGCCATGGTCTTTATCGCCTTCCTCACCTCGCCGCGCGGCCAAAAGCTCATCGGCGACTTCAAGGGAAAAAGCGGGCGGCCGCTTTTCGAGCCGATAGCCGCGACACCCGGAATAGACCTCATCAAATGATCGTCCGAGAACTCGCTCTGGCCATCTGGGTTTCGCTCAAGACGAGCGGGCTGGCGGCCCTCATCGCCAGCGCCGCCGCCGTGCCGGCCGCGCTCTTCCTCGCCGGACGGGACTTCCGCGGCAAGCGGCTCGTTCTGCTCATCAATCAGACCTGGATGGCCGCCCCGACCGTCGTCATCGGCCTCCTCTTCTACACGCTTCTCAGCCGGAGCGGTCCTATCGGCCGTCTGGGCCTCCTCTACACCCAGACGGCCATGACCATCGGCCAGGTCTTCCTCATCCTGCCGCTCATCGTCGGCTTCTCCTACACGGCCCTGCGCCAGGTCGACAAGCGGGCCCGCCTGACCGCCCTCGCCCTGGGCGCGACGCCCCGCCAAGCCGGCTGGGTCGTCCTCCGCGAAGCGAAGTACGCCCTGCTCATCGCCGTCCTGGCCGGGTTCGCCCGGGCCATCTCGGAAGTCGGGATCGCCATGATGCTCGGCGGCAACATCCGGAACGCCACCCGGAACATCACGACGTCGATCGCCCTGGAGACGGCCAAGGGGGAATTCCGGAACGGCGTCGTCCTGGGCGCGGTCCTTCTCGTCATCACGCTCGGCATCAACCTCCTCGTCCAGACGGGGCTCCGGGGCAAGGACAACGACTGAGATGAGCGACTCCGTTTATCGGCTCGAAGGAATCCGTTACGCCTATCCCAATCCGGACCCGTCTTTTACCCTCGAGCTCGAGTCGCTGAGCGTCGGCCGCGGGGATATCATGGCCCTCGTCGGGCCCAACGGCGCCGGGAAGACGACGTTCCTGATGCTCCTCGCCTTTCTCGCCCGGCCCGGCCGGGGCCGGTTGGAATTCCTGGGCGCCGACCCTTGGGCGGACGAGGACGGCGTCGTCAGGGCCCGCCGGGACGCGGTCCTGGTGACCCATCATCCCTACCTTTTTAAAGGGACGGTCGCCGATAACCTGTCGTTCGGACTCAAGTTGAGGGCCACGCCGAAGGCGGAGTGGCCGGCGCGGCTCCGCTCCGCCCTGGCCCTCGTCGAACTCGACGGCTGGGAGAGAAGGTCCATATCGGGATTGAGCGCGGGTCAGGCCCAGCGCGTGGCCCTGGCCCGGGCCTTGGTCCTCAGGCCCCCGGTCCTTCTCCTCGACGAGCCGACGGCCAACATCGACGCCGGCCTCGGCTTGCGGATGGAGGCCCTCCTCCGCGAGGTCAGCCGCGAATCGGGGACGACCGTTGTCTTTTCGACGCACAACTTCTCCCAGGCCTCACGCCTGGCCGACGACATCCTCTATCTCTCGGACGGCCGGCGCGTCGAGTTCAGCCACGAAAACTGCTTCAGCGGGACGGCTGTGACCGACGGCCGGCAAAGCTGGATCGAGCCGCGACCCGGCGTCCGGATCGTCTTTCCCGGCCAGGCGCGCGGCCACGTGACCTGCGTCATCAACCCCGCCGATATCCGCCTTTTCGCGGCCGATGACGCCACGGCCGCGCTCCCCGGCCCGAACGTCTTCCGCGGCCACGTCACCCGGCTGGAGACGACGGACGCGACGACGGCACTCGTCCGGGCGAGCGGCAAATTGACGTTCCGCATCGCCCTGCCCATCGCCGAACTCGAGACCAAGGGCATTTCCTTTTCCCGGGACGTTCTGCTAAGATTTGAGCCTGAATCCGTCGAGATCATCGGACCAAGAACGCCTGGAAACTCCCATGGATGATACGTTCGACAGCGCCAAACTCCGAGGGGCTTCAGACCGTGGCGCCGAATGGGTCGACTACGAAGAGGCCCGGGCGCTCATCCTGTCCGCCCTGAAAACACGTCCGCCCGAGTCCGTCCTCCTGGCCGAAGCGCTGGGCAGGACCCTGGCCAGGGACATCAAAGCCCGCGAAAATATCCCGCCATTCACCAAAGCGACCATGGACGGGTATGCCGTCAGGGCGAAGGACGTCCGGACGGCGGGGGAGGACGCGGCGGTCGAGCTCGAAGTCTTGGAAGACCTGCGCGCGGGCCGTGTCTCCCGAAGATCCGTCGGCCGGGGGCAGGCCGTCCGCATCATGACCGGGGCTCCCCTGCCGAAAGGCGCCGACGGCGTGGTCATGGTCGAGGATACGGAGAGATCCGGCGGCCGCGTGAAGATCCGCCGCGCGATCCGGCCCGCCGACAACATCGGCCAAGCCGGCGAGGATCTCAAGAAAGGCGAGCTCGTCCTCGAGCAAGGCGCCGTCATCGGGCCGGCCGAGACGGGGATGCTGGCCGCGGCAGGGCTCGCCCGCGTCCCGGTCGTCAGCCGCCCGAAGCTGGCCGTCATCGCCACGGGCGACGAGATCGTCGAGCCCGGCGAAAGAAAAGCCGCCAGCCAGATCCGGAACTCCAACGGCCCCGCTCTCCTGGCCATGGCCCTCCGGGCGGGGGCGGACGCGAAATACCTCGGTATCGTCCGGGACCGGACCTCCTCGCTCGACGCCCGGATCCGCCGGGCGGTCGGAGCTGACATCCTGGTCCTCACCGGGGGCGTCTCAGTCGGCGACTACGACCTGGTCAAGGACGAGCTCCTCGCGTCCGGCGTCCGGCCGGTCTTCTGGCGGATCCGCATCAAGCCGGGCAAGCCCGTCTTTTTCGGCCGGCGCGGAAGCCAGATCGTCTTCGGACTGCCGGGCAACCCGACGAGTGCCATGGTCACGTTCCTCCTCTTCGTCCAGCCGGTCATCGAACGACTGCTCGGCCGGACAAACCCCGGCCCGCGGCGCGGCCGGGCTGTCCTCATGGGGGACATCGTCCTCAAGCCGGGTCTGACGCAATTCCTGCGCGGCGTCCTCGGCGCGGAGGGGCCCACTCTCACGGTCAATCCCTATCCCGACCAAAAAAGCGGCGTCCTGAGGTCCATGGCCCGGAGCCAGGTCCTCATCGTCGTCCCGGCCGACGTTTCGCGTCTCGGAAAAGGCCGGAACGTCGAGATCCTCTTCATGAATGGAATATAGCGCATGACCAAGCTCAGCCACGTCGACCGCGAGGGCAAGGCCCGGATGGTGGATATCGGGGCCAAAGCCGTGACCCGGCGCGAAGCCGCCGCCTCGACGTTCATCAAACTCGGCCCGCAAACGCTCCGGCTCGTCAAGGCCAACAAGATCGCCAAGGGGGACGTCCTGAACACGGCCCGGCTGGCCGGTATCCAGGCGGCGAAAAGGGCCCACGAACTCATCCCGCTCGCCCATCCCATCCCGCTGGAGAACGTGGCCGTCGAACTTGTGGTCATGAAAACGGGCATCAAGGTCCGCTGCCGCGTCGCCGCCGAAGCGAAAACGGGGGCCGAGATGGAGGCCCTGACCGGCGCCGCCCTGGCCGCGCTCACGATCTACGACATGGTCAAGGCCGTGGAGCGGGGGGCCGAGGTCGTCCGCCTGCGCCTCGACTACAAAAGCGGCGGAAAGAGCGGGACCTTCCGGAGACGGGAATGAACGTGTCCGCCGGGGCGCGAGCCGGCATCCTCGTCTCCGTCAACACGAGCCGTAAGAAAGGCCAGGTCAAAACGCCCGTCCCGTCGGCGGAACTCGTGACCGGAAAAGGGATCGCCGGGGACGCCCACCTGGGATTCGCCCATCGTCAGGTTTCCCTGCTGATGATCGAGGATATCGAGGAGCAGAGATCTCGGCTCGCGGCCGGGTCCTCCGTCCGGCTCGGCCCCGGGGCCTTCGCCGAGAACCTGACAACGGGGGGGATCGACCTCGGCGCTCTCGCGATCGGCAACGAGCTTGTGGTCGGGGACGGCGTCCGGATGCGGGTCACGCAGATCGGGAAAGAGTGTCACACCAAGTGCGCCGTCTTCCATCTCACCGGCAACTGCATCATGCCCGTCCGGGGGATCTTCTGCGAGGTCCTGGCGGGCGGAACGGTTCGCGCCGGAGACGCCATTGAAAAACGGTAAGGTCCTGCGCATCTCGGTCACCGACCGCTGCAACCTGCGCTGCGTCTACTGCATGCCCGAAACCGGCGTATCCCTGATGCCGATGGCGGACATGCTGACCTATGAGGAGATCGCCGCCGTGGCCCGCGCGGCCATGGCCCTCGGTGTCCGGCGCTTCCGGCTGACGGGCGGCGAACCGTTGGCGCGGCGGGGCGTCCTCTCGCTCGTGGACCTGCTGGCCCGGCTCGGAGTCGAGGACCTGGCCATGACGACCAACGGCCTGCGCCTGGCCGAATTCGCGGCCGGGCTCAAGGCGGCCGGGCTCACCCGGGTGACGGTCAGCCTGGACACGCTCCGCCGGGACCGTTTCGAGATGATCACCCGGAGGACGGGTTTCGACCGCATTTTCGAGGGCCTCGACGCCGCCCGGGCGGCGGGACTCATCCCGATCAAGGTCAACACCGTCGTCATCCGAGGCGTCAACGACGACGAGGTCCTCGACTTCGTCCGTTTCGCCGAAAAGGAGAACCTCGAGGTCCGTTTTATCGAACTCATGCCGACGACCGGACTCAGCCCGAAGTGCAAGGAGCTGGGAAGCTGGCGGCCGGCGCTCTTCGTCAAGGGAGAGGAGATCCGGGATCGGGTCGTCGAAGCTTTCGGCCCTCTGGAGCCGGTTCCGGACGCCGACGGCGTCGCCGACATCCATCTCGTCAAAGGGAAAACGCGCCTGGGATTCATCACGCCCATCTCGGACCCCTTCTGCCGGGGTTGCAAGCGGCTGCGGCTCGGCCCGGACGGGAAGCTGAAGGTCTGTCTTTTCGACCGGGGCGGGATCGACATCCGGAGGGCCCTGCGCGAGGACAAGGCCGGCCCCGTGGAGCTCGAGGCCATCCTGCGGGCGGCTTTCGAGACGAAGATGACCTGGGAGCGCGGCGACCTGGAGCGCCTCTCGAGCGACATGTTCAGGATCGGAGGGTGACGATGAAGGTCGGAATTCTCACCATCAGCGACAAAGGGGCGCGGGGCGAACGCGAAGACAGGAGCGGCCCGGCCATCCGGGAGATGATCGAGGCGGCCGGAGGGGAGATCGTCCGCGCCAAGATCGTCCCCGACGAACAGGGCGAGATCCAGGCCGCGCTCATCGGCTGGTCGGACGAAGGGCTCGACCTCATCCTGACGACCGGCGGGACGGGGTTCAGCCCGCGCGACTGGACCCCGGAGGCGACCAAGGCCGTCCTCGACCGCGAGACGCCGGGGATCGCGGAAGCTATCCGCCGGGCCGGCATGGAAAAGACGCCGACGGCCATGCTCAGCCGGGCCGCCGCCGGGATCCGGAAACGCACACTGATCGTCAACCTGCCGGGGAGCGAGAAGGCCGTGCGCGAAAGCCTCGAGGCCATCCTGCCGGCCCTCCCCCACGGGATCGAGATCCTCAAGGGCGAGGCGTCGGAGTGCGCCAAGCCCCATCGCGGCTGACCGGATCGACGGCGGCCGGGGCGGGCGGGGTGCCGCGGTCCACTTCCGCCGCAAAGGCTCGTCCCTTGACGCGTGCTATAATATCAGCGCGCGGGTACGTATTCATGTCAACTCGATCAAGGGCCGCTTCCATAAAAAAAACGAGGCCGTTGGCCCGTCTGGCATTCGTCGTTCTTCTCGCGGCGTTCGTGACCGCCGGCCAGATAATCAAGGAGAAGGACCTCCCGGAGCAGTACCGGGATTGGCTCGATCTTGTCGCCTACCACATCCAGCCCGTCGAGCGCGACGTGTTCATGCAGCTCACGAGCAACCGGGACCGGGACCTGTTCATGGAAACGTTCTGGAAGCAGAGGGACCCGACGCC
>CAZZCH010000049.1:0-23943 GCA_964652895.1 uncultured Eubacteriales bacterium | reverse complement strand
AGGACGCGGCCCGAGGCCGCGACGCCGACGTCGGCCAGGATCAGGGCCTCCTCGAGGCCGTCCAGGATCTCCTCGCGGCGCTTGCCGCTCTGGAAGAGGTCCTCGACTTTCCGGAAAGCGTTCCGGGTCCTGGATAATTTTTCCCGAAGGTTGGCGAACACGGTTTAACCATTTTATTTTTCAACCGTTTAATTGTCAACGGGCGGCCGCCGCACCCTATTTACTTGCTCTGCTGAAGGTATGAAATACACGCGTTTCTTATCTCGAGGAGGTCTGGATCATCGACGCTTTGTAGAGCCTGGATCCGTGCTTCATATATGCACATAATCGCTCCCTCAAAATAGTTATATTCAATTCCGTAGCCCCTGGAAGATTCGCTAGCTAAAGATAATTCTTCGTTGTCTTTAATTATCTGAAGAAAAAGCCTAGGATTCGTTCGGATTAATTGGCCTAGAGTAGAATAGTATTGCTGTCCGGCGATGCCATCTGCATAATTAATCAAGCGGCAAATTACTTCAGCCGCAAATCTATTTCCGGTAAGCGCTTCATAATCCAATATCCAATAGTCACCTTGCAAATCAATAGGGGTAAAAGCTATTCTTGGAATCTCTGGGGCTTTAGGAAATGAATCCCGCAGGTCTTTAGCATTGTCTAATGATGGATATTCAATGAAAGCCTCGCTTGCTTTCTCTATAGAGCCTTTATCAATCTTGCTAACATCCTTTTTGAGGATCCTATATTTTGAAGATTTATTAAGAATATTCCTGACCTTAGGATTTGTCCTTAATATTTCCAAATTGCTATTTAGGACCTCTAAACAAGCTACCTTGGTTTCCTCAATTTCATCTATATTAATT
Organism: uncultured Eubacteriales bacterium; assembly: GCA_964652895.1. GTDB lineage: Bacteria > Acidobacteriota > Aminicenantia > Aminicenantales > Saccharicenantaceae > RBG-16-66-30. Next base: position 23,086 of record CAZZCH010000049.1, on the reverse strand, counting down.
TGCCCGAGAGCTCTCATTCGCATCTCAAGTTCATAGATCCGTGCCATCAACCGCTGTTCATATGCTGGTATAAATAATGATACGGGAAATCCTTCTCTTCTAATAAAATAACTATCCTTGTATTTATGCGCGAGTTCTAAGAACAGCTGGGGATTAATCCTTATCAAATGACTTAAGTCGATGCAGATCTCAGCTTGGCTTTGCGGTTCCAAAATATTCAGTAGGCGAAAAGCGGCTTCAACAGCTGGCCTATTTCCCAATCGTATCTCATTGCTTAGAATATGGTACTCCCACCCAGCCAAAAGATGAAGAAAATTTTCTTTATCTCCAATTTCCAATTTCGCCTTGTCGTTAGGAAGAGTCGCTAGAAAGAGCTTCGTTTCTTTCTGACAGGGATGATTGAGGAATCTTTGAAATTCTATTAGAACGATATCCCAGTCAATAGAAGCATTGTTGTTTTGGTAAAGCTCTTGTGTCTGGCCGCACGCATCTGGAACGAACCATATCAATTGAAGGCTAATGAACATTATTATGTGAGATTTAATTTTGCTATTCTCTTTCATCCTATTCCTCTCTTTAAGCGTAATCATAAAGAACAGCTATTTCGATTCAAACCCGGTATCCAATTAATAATGTTCGTTCGTTGACATTATTATCCCCGTTACCTCATACTCATAGTCCACTTTACCATCAGGTATACTATTTTTTATCTCAAGCCAGAAAACAACATCACAATCAAACCACCATCCAAATACCATCCCAAATGCGCCAGGGAAATCTCCCGCTGCCTCAAAACGTTTCATGAGTCTCACGAGGTCATCAACGGCACCTTCTCCTGTGAGCTTTCCTGTTGTCGTACTAACGCCGCTCTCAAGGCCAATGCATCCATCAGTTAGCTTTTTTGTTCCCGCCGAATCGAAAATCCAAGGAAACCAATGAATAAGAACAATCTCTCTACCATTCTTATCTTCCAATTTTGGAACAGTTTGCTTGCCCTTATATAGCCAGTAACTCAATAAATATGTATCTGGATTAACTCGACTTTCAAACGGAATGTTATCTTTATCAGGTAGCTCAAGTGTATAACCTAAGAGTTGGTCGCCTAAAAACAGCCATCCTCGAGTACAAGTAGAGCTAGAGCTAATACGTTCAAGAGTAAATGTGATATTGATAATCACTTTCTTAGCCTGGGCTCCGTCAGGATCGAAATAGTTAACTGGATTGCCCAAACAATAAGAATATAGATTCCAGCGTTGTGGATTAGCAAGGGCCGAGCACACAGAAAGCTTCGAATCAACAGAGGCAAACCCATATTGCGCCCGGTCATAATACCTCGCTCCGAAGTAATCGAGCCCTGACTCCGAATCCCTCTCTTTGCCCGAGAACTTCGGCGTCGGGTCGTAGGTGTTCACCCAAGTCTGCTGGATCCCGCCATAGGGATCGTGGGCGGCGGAATAGACCACCGTCCCCGTTTCATCGGTCACGACACCAATCTCCCCTAGTTTGGCAACCATGGCTTTATGAGACGAGTTTTCGCGAACTGACATAAGCCTTGAATTCTTTCTCGAATTTAGAATTTCCGAGCTTATCTAAGCCGGCTTTCCACGAACTCTCGCCGCCGAGGAGCTCATCAATAATATATTTCCAATCTTTTCTCTTTCTCAGATCTCTGATAAACACACCGGGATTAGAATTGAATAAGTCAACATATGTATCAGCAAACAGTCCCTTGCTAGCGCCAGGAGGCGCCGTAAGAAATAGAAATGTCAAAATTGGGAGCTTCTTTCCATCTATGCTCTTAAAATGCGTTTCTAAAAAGGGACCCCATATATTCCCCCCCTGCTCATTTTTCTCGCGTATGTATCGCTGGTAGACTCCTACATGCGGCCAAATATGCAAGATTCTTAGTATTTTGCTGAAGTGCTTCATCGGATCTTGCAGAAACTGAATTACCTGTTCAAGATCTTCTTCTGAATATAATTTGAGGAACTCCTCTCCATATTCCTTATCGCGTATCTCAGAAATCTGCTCTTTAATCTCCTTTTTATTATAAGCACGATGGAATTGGCCCAGCGGAGAAGCATCCATTACTTGGGAAACAAATAAACATAGTACGAAAATCGTAATAAGTATCCTCATGATCAGTATCCTCTTAACAAAATATACAGCTCTCAATTTTCCAGAGCTTCTTCTCGGAGCTAATATTTGCATTTACAGCAATACAACTCTTCGTTAACAAATAGGATATCGAGTTTTGGGAGCAGATTCTGCAAGTTCCTTTAATTCACGCGACCGATATTATCAAGATGATGATTGATATTACTATTTTGGAGTATTATGATTAGCCTCCCCTATTATAATACTCGCGCGCTTCTTGGTTATTTAGCTTTCTTTTCCTCATTTTCAGTAACAATGATAATGTATTCGACCGGATCAAACATATCGTAATACATAATAAAATCCATTGCAAAGTTGGTTGTCCTTATACATCCCCACGTTATGCTCTCCCATGTCCTATCCGCCCCTCCCCCATGAACACACATGTCATAATCGACGCCCCAACAATCTGTAATTACCGTGAATCCTAAATATCCATTTGGCCCCATGCTTTCACATTGCTGCCTCCCCGTACTTTTATAAGCTCCGTTACAATCCCAGGTACCATTTGGGAACGCATAATGGGGTCCTTCAGCTACGTTATTGCTGGCATCCCATTCTCCAACATACTGGTCGTTTGCACTATAAAGTGTTAACCGATGGCCATCGTATACCAAATAGCTTCTGCCATCCGGATCAAAATTGATAACGGGATTGCTCCCGCAATATGCATACATATTCCATCTCTGGGGGTCACCTATGGCCCTCTGGCTGATCTCCGGGTCCACAGAAATAAACCTATACTGCGCCTGGTCATAATACCTCGCTCCGAAGTAATCGAGCCCTGACTCCGAATCCCTCTCTTTGCCCGAGAACTTCGGCGTCGGGTCGTAGGTGTTCACCCAAGTCTGCTGGATCCCGCCATAGGGATCGTGGGCAGCGGAATAAACAACCGTGCCCGACTCGTCGGTCACGATACGGGTTGAGTTGATCTGGTCCGGCGTGTAGAAATACATCTGATCTTCTTGAGGCTTGTACTCCGCCAGCAACCGATTGCCGACGTAGATGTAATCTTTAACGGAGTGGTCGAGCCTGTCATACTCGGCAAGAAGCATCCCGGTCGCGGAATAGATATAGAAACTCCCGCCATTAGTCAACGCGGAGAGAGTCCGTGTTGTGGAGTCCGTCCCAGCTCCGGTCTGAGCCTTCGGGCTTTGAGCGGATTTTGACTTGATGGCTGCGGATTCCTCACTTGAAGCGCTGTTTGCGGCCTTTTGCCGGCGAGCCAGCCGCTCTTGGCGACGCTCTCTATCCCTTGCCCTCGTCCCAGAGGTCTCTTCCCGCGATTCGGCGGAGGTGATACCCCTAATGGCAACCTTAGCCTCATTGGCGATAGCGAAGTTCGTGTCGCTCGTGTCGAAGGGGAACCTTTCCGGGAGAGCGAATCTCTTGACGATAAGCGCCGGAACGCCATCCCCACTCTTAAGCCTCAGCGACTGTATACCAGAAGCATACTCGTACTTGTCGACGATAGGAAGAATTGCGTCATCGGCTAAGAGCTCCAGGCTCGTGACCCAGCCCCCATAGAGGGGGAACTCCTCGCTCTTATAGCCCTCGAACCCATCCTTGGCCACCGCGAGAAGGAGGAGTGTCGCGCCGCTCTTATCTTCCGGGCTGAACCCCGCGTCCTGGAGTTTGAACTCGAGGTCGTCTACCCAGACCGTGGCGGCAACATCCTTATCGCAGGAGATCGAAACCTCGGCCAGCGAATTCACCCAAGGGCTGAGCTGGAGCGGAAGATCCTTGAGGATGACCTGTCCGTCGAGAAGAAGGGTCCCAGTATAGACATTGAGGTCGTAGAGGACCTGCAGTCGGTGCCAGGTCGCGAGATAGTCCTTGAGACCACTGCATTTCGCCGGAGTCTGGTTGAAGACGACGCTCTCTGTGCCTTCAAGCGAATCCGGGAGGAAGGATATCTCGGCAAAACGGAAGCTTTGGCTCTTGAGGTCCGGTATCCCGAGCCGTAGCCGGAGATGCGCACCTATGGACACGGCATCTATTGGGCTTTCGACCTTGAACTTGAGTTCGTAAGAGACAACTTCCGGCCTGAGCAAAGACCCATCGGCGTTACTGACCCGGGCAAGACACGACGGTGAGAGGACGAAAGGTATTTGCCAGGGATAGGAGCCGTTGTTGTCCGCCCTTTCGGCCAAGGACATATAGCTTGTGCCGTTGTCGAGCGAGTACTCGAGCTTGAGACTCTTGATGGCCTCTTCGCCCGACCAGGTGATGGCCTGAGAAGAGCTCGGCTTCAATGACTCCTCGCCGTTGGGCGAAGTAACGGACAGGCCCAGGGAGCGGAGCCCCCACTCGCCGTAGCCTGTGATAGTTATCTCGTAAGGATCCTCGTCGGCGTCGTTCGAGGAGATCCAGAGCAAAGCCGATTTATCGCCGGGTGCTTTCGGCTTGAAGCGGACCTCGAACTGGGTGTAGTCACCCGCGGCGATCACGTTGGTTCCCGGCTGGCTGTCGATATGGAACTGGCCGGCATCCTGGCCCGAGAGCTCTACGATGGGATTGTGGTCAAGGTAGAGGGGCGCGTCGCCGACATTTTCGATGGTGAAAGTTTCAACGATGTAATCGCCCACGGTGCATGTCCCGAAATCATAGGTCCCGCCGTCCGGCGCCTCCCAGATGTCGATATCCGGCGGGCCGTTGTAGCCGTGGAGAGTGATGTCATAAGGGCTTTCGTCGAAATCGTTCGAGGCGATTGATATATAGGCCGTTTTTTCGCCTGCCGTTTGGGGATCGAATTGGATGATGAATGTGGTCGTCCCCCCGTAGCGATAAACAGGCGACCCGGGCTGTTGGATGACGTCAAAATCGCCGGCATCCGCTCCCGTGATGGTGATAATCGACGTCCCGCCGAGGATAAGGTTTGCGTCCCCGGTGTTGGTGATGGTGAATGTCCGCTGATCATCTACCGGGCCGACGGCGGCATAGAAATCGACGAACCCTCCGTCGACGACCGACTTCCCTCCCTCGGTGACGGCGATCTCAGGCTCGGCCGGTATGGCGGAGAGCCTGAGTCCGCTGTCGTCGTAGAGGTATTTGCCGAGAATCTCGCCCGAAATATTGGTCAAGGAGCTTAGACGATTCTGGTTGTCCCAAGCGTAGATATTGCCGCCCGAGGAGAGGAGATTTCCTCGCAAGTCGTAGCTGTAGTCATCGATTTTATTCCCGGAGTTGTAGGTCTTGTTGAAAACCGTATTTCCATTCTCCCTCACGGTCCTCATGTTGCCGTATTCGTCGTATTCGTAGGAATAGGCGCCGACGCGGCCCGAGGAATAGGCGGCCGAGGTCAGCCGATTGAGCGAGTCGTAGCCGAAAGTTGCGTTGAGTGACGGGGCCGTGCTCGAGATCCCGAGGATATTCCCCACACCGTCATATGAGTATGTCGCGCTATAAAGTGTCGCGGCGCCCTTGATCAATGAGACGATGGTCGGCATCCCGGCTGCGTTGTAAGCGGCAGAATACGTCGTGCCGTTTCCAACGATAGTCATGTTCGTCATCGCTTTGCCGGGCCCGTAGGACATGTCGCTAACAAGAGAAGTGCCGTTGAATACCACGGTCTCCGGAGCGTTTAGGCTATTGGAGGTGTACGTGGCGACCTTGCCGTCAGGGTAAGTGATCGAAGCCAAGTTGTTGTTGCCGTCGTAGGTGTACTGGATCGTCTTGGAGGAGGACAGCCCGGGGATTGTTAGTATTTCTTTAATCAACGAACCGAGTTTATTGAAGCGGATGTCGGTGCGGCTCCAGCCCTTTGTGCTGGTGATAGAGTTGATTTGCCCCGAAGTGGGATTGTATCCATAGGTGACAGTCTCAGCCGACAACGGGCCGGTTGTTTTTGAAACCAATTGCCCCTTCTCGTTGTAGGCGTATGCGATTTCAGATCCTCCCCCTCCCCAAGAGCGCCCCGAGATTCTGTTCGCATCGTTGTAAGTGTAGGAAATCGCTCCGGTTTCGGGGTGAGTTTCGGAGGTGACATTGTCCAGGTAGTCGTATTGGTAACTCTGCGTTCTCGAGCCGTTGAAGACGACCGTTGCTAAGCGTCCAGCCGCGTCGTAGGTGTAGTCGGCGATTTTCCCTTGGGCGTCTGTGAGCTTCGTGATTAGCCCCGGCAGGTCGTTATATTCATGAGACGTCGTGTGGTTCTCAGCATCGGTTATGGTCCTCGTTATCCCTGCGTAAGAGATGTTCGTGATTTCGGACAGGGGGTCGGTAATCCGAGTGACCTGTCCTGCGGCATTATAGAGATAGGCATACTTATTGGCGGGATTGATACTGGCTCGGTTTTCCTCCTTCACCCGACCCTCGGCGTCGAGTGTTTTCCGGAAGTAGAGTGTCGTGTTGTCGCCTGCCTCGGTTGAGCCGGTATCCCGGCCCATCCCGTCCCAGTACTTGGTAATGGTGTTTGTGTTCAGGGGGTTTGTGCCCTGGGTGATGACCACCTTGTTCTCGTTTGCCGGATATTCGTAGGTGATGTCATTGAATTCATCGGGCTGGTCGACCGTTGTTACCCGGCCTAAATTATCGTATTCGAAGGCCGTTTCCGCACCGAAAGCGTTCTTTTCGCTCGTTATGGAGCTGTCATATGGCGAAATCACCCGTTCGGACGCGGTATAGCCCGGTTCCGTGGCTTTATCCGCTACGCCATAAGAATAATAAACGGCAGAGGCATCTTGGCCTCCCGCGGGAGGCGGGTCGACAGAGATATAGTAAGAGTTTGGATTATTGGAGTTGGGGATGGTATAGCCATAATTCCAAACGGTGTATGTGCTCGGCGGGGTCTTTAGTCTCTCAATCCGCAAGAGCGCGCCATACTTTCCCGGAACGACATAATAAGCAAAGTTCGTCCGCTTAAGAAGTGTTCCGGCACCCGACAGCAGGGAGTCATTATAAACGTAGGCAAGCATGTATCTTGAAAGAAACTCCCCTTCACCGCCGCCCTCTATTTCATAATAATAGGTAAGTTCATTATAGCTCTTGGGAGTGCCTGCCCCGTTGACATAAGATTTTACCTTCGTCGGAAGGCCGTACTTCTTCGTCTCCGTCCGTTCGTAGAGGTACTCCTTCTTGCTTGATGCGTCGCCGAGCGGAGTCCGGATGACGGAAGAAACGAGCGGCCCTTTGGCCGTGCCCATCGGCGTGCCCAGCACCGTCCAGGTGGAGTTCGAGATCTCCTGGAATGTCCAATCGTAGGTATCGGAGAAGCTCCCGTCGCTTACAGACCATGAATCTATTAGGCCGATTTTCCAGGGAGCGGAGGCGTCATAGCCGTGGTGCGTCGCGGAGGTTGTGTATTCCGGACCCTCGACCGTCGCCGCGCCCGTGGGGACGCCATTATAGCTAGGGTAAGTGAAGTTCCAAACCTTGGCCTGTTCGCCGGGGTTGAAGGTGATTTTCTTCTGGCTCGCCACCCGGGAGTCGAGAGTCGTCTGATTAAAGATAAAATCGTGATTGACGTAGGAAAACTCAAGCACCCCACCGTAGCTCGTCGTGACCGTGGTCAGTTCATAGCGGTAGTTTGTTCCGTCGTAGTATTCGAATGTTGTCGCCGGGATCAGGGAAGGAGGAGGAGCGAAGCTCGTGAGCTTATGGTAGCCGTTCGGAAACGCGCTCACCGTATAGTTGTAGACGACCTCCGCGCCCTCGAAGTTCTTGACCTTCATCTGCGAGAGCTTGGTGTCGTTGTAGTTCGTCCCGGTCGATACGAAATCGATCACTCGGCCGCAAGCGTCGGTGATCTTGTCGATCGAGGGTCTATTCGTATCATAGACAATATTGATCGACTGCCCGTAGATGTTCTCGATTTTTGTCACAAGCCGGACCACTTCTGTCGATGAATCGCCCTTTGTTATCGTCCGTACGGCGCCGAATGTCCAGATCGTCCCGTTCTGGAAATAGAGCTTATTATCGTACCGGTCATATCTCAGGAAATCCCGAGTGATGTTTCTCTGAACGTCGGGGTAGTTGTCGGGCCAAGCCGTCTCAAAGCGGCCGTCCGGAAACTCGATGATGGGGGTGGTCGTGCCGTAATTATGCACCCGACCCATGTGCATGGTCCAGCCCATCCCGACCCAGGACTTGCGTTCGGCCTGAAGAGTAGGATTGCCTGATTGGCAGTCATTGAGAATTTTCGAGTTATAGACGCGCCAAATCTTGACATCCAGGCCGTTAGGGCCGGGGAGAGAGTAGTCGAGATACCGGAGCGTCACGTTGCCCGTGAAGAGGTCGACGCTCTCCTCGGGGACGGAGCAATAGGAGCCGTGGCCGGGGATGATCCCGGTGCGGTCGAAGATGCCGCTCTGGGCGAAGAGGCTACGGCTGATGATCAGAAAAGATACAAAGAACAAAAATCGGCGGAGAAATAGCTTTTTTTCAATGTGGTTCCCCCATCGATGCATATTGCTTAGGTCCCCATTTTCTAAGCTGACCTAAGTATCACGCTAGGGGGGGGGGCTTGTCACGGAGAAAATAACGCGGTATTCCGATTGATCAATGGGCCCAGTTTAGCCCTGTATGAGCTCGTAGCCTTGTTCCTGGAAGTGACGGTCGAAGGCGAAGGCCGAGCGGATGCCGGTGCGCCGCATGATCTCGAAGCTGACGCAATCGACGAGACTCAGAGTTCGCCTGGCGGCCAGGAGATGGGCGCTTGCGGCCGATTCGTGGACTTCGCGCGTCACCCATACGAGGCGCAGGATCGGCACAATGTCCAGCTCGAAGACGCGGGCGGCTTCCAAGCCCAATCGCCAAAGGATGACGGCGGACGTTTCGACCAGGATGTAGTTATGGCAAACGAGCTCTATTCCGTCGCCGATCGTCTTTTCCCACATGGCCTTGGCCTGGGCGTGATTCGCGTCGCCCGCGTCGAGGACGGCCAGGAAAGCGCTGGTGTCCACAAAGACGTTCATGTCTTTTCCCCGGGCTCGGGCGCTGATTTCGACTCCGATCCCCCGACGGCTGCGAACCCGTCTTCGAGGTATCGGTCATGAGCCGTTGAGAGGTCGGCGACTCCGGACCGGAACCGGCCGGACGCCGCGATCGCCCGGCGGCGCAATTCAGCCATGTCGGTAAACTTCGGGAGCGTTGGGTCCTCCTCTCCGTATCGAACAGAGTCTTCTTTCACGCCGGCTGCGGCCTTTTGAACACCTGCTGCCCGCTCTCCCTCGGTGCTTTCCCAAGCCCGGACGGCGTCTCGGACGAACTGGCTTCTCGTTTTCCCCGCTTTGTGGCGCAGGGCCTCGAGCTCCTTGAACTCTCCCGCAGGCATGCTGATCGTGAACTTGATCGTGTTGCCCATGGACGTTTCTCCTAATGGTATGAACGAATCATACCAAAGTATGAATCATTTCCATTCAGATGTCCAGGGTCTCTGGTCAGGTTATGTCCCCTGGCGATTGAGCAACAGGGGGGAATATGCTAGAGTGAAGCCGCCATGAACTCCGCGATCTGGGTCGTCAGTCCGCCACGCCCCGAAGCCGACGTCCTGACCCAGGCCCTGTCCCTGCCGCCGGCCCTCGCCCGAGTGCTCGTCAACCGGAATATCCTGACCGAGGAAGCCGCCAGGGTCTTCCTGTTCGGCGACCTCTCGGCCTTGCACGACCCTTACTTGATGAAAGGCATGGACCGGGCCGTGGCCAGGATCGAGGCGGCCATCGCCAAGGGCGAAAAGATCCTCGTCTTCGGCGATTACGACGTCGACGGGGTCCTGTCGACCGTCATGCTCTTGAAAGCCCTGAGGTCCATCGGGGCCACGGTCGAGTACTTCATCCCGGAACGGTTGACCGACGGCTACGGCATCAAGGACGAACACGTCGAGATCCCGGTTCAAAAAGGCGCCGGCCTGGTCATCAGCGTCGATTGCGGCATCAAGGCCATCGAGTTCACGGCCCGGGCCAAGGAAAAAGGCATCGACGTCATCATCACCGACCACCACCGCCCCGGCGAGACGCTCCCGGACGCCATAGCCGTGCTCAACCCGGTCCTGGCCGATTCCGGTTACCCCGAGGGCAACCTGGCCGGGGTCGGCGTCGCCTTCAAGCTCATCCAAGCCCTTCTCGAGAAGTCGGGGAAGGCCGCCGGCCTGCCCCATTATATGAAGCTCGTCTCGATCGGGACCGTGGCCGACGTGGCCGAGCTCAAGGGCGAGAACCGGGTCTTCGTGAAGCACGGTCTCAAGGGCCTGCGCAACGTCTCCAACATGGGCTTGCGGAGCCTGATCGAAGCGTGCGGGCTCGGCAACCGCAAGATCTCCGAAGGCGACCTCGGCTTTCGCCTCGGACCCCGGATCAACGCCGCCGGCCGGATGGGCATGACCGACCTGGCCGTCCGCCTCTTCTTTGCGGAGAGCTCCGAGGAATCCGGGGAGCTCGTCCAGAAGCTCGATACGCTCAACGCCCAGCGTCAGAAGACCGAGGAGAAGATCTTCAACGACGCCCGCGAAAGGATCGAGGAACGGGGGCTCGACAAGAAATACAAGTGCCTCATCCTGGGCAGCCCGGACTGGCACCGGGGGGTCACCGGTATCGTCGCCTCCAAGCTCAAGGACCGTTTTCACAGGCCCGTCATCCTTTTCGTTTACGAGGACGGCAAGGCCCACGGTTCGGGCCGGAGCATCCCGGATGTGCCCCTGATCGACCTTCTCGACGACTGCCGGCACCTCTTCCTGAGCTACGGCGGTCACAAACTGGCCGTGGGCTGCACCCTTCCCACCGAGCGGATGGCCGCGTTCAAGGAGGCCTTGAACCCGCTGGCCGAGGCCCGCATCACCGAGGACAACCTGATCCGAAAGATCAAGATCGACGGGCCGCTCGAGTTCGCCGCGGTCGACGACCATTTTCTCGAAAGCTTCGCCCTTCTCCTGCCGTTCGGGGTCGGGAACGCCAAGCCCCTGTTCGTCGCCGAGAACGTCGAGGTCATCAGCGACCCCCAGGTCCTGAAGAGAAAACACCTGAAATTCCTGGCCCGTCAGAACGGCCGGGTTCTCGAGGTCCTCGGCTGGGACAAGGCGGAGTTGCGTCACGTCGTGCGGCGCGGCAGCCGCGTCAGCTTGGTCTTTTCCCTGATGATGTCGGAATACCTCGGCGAGCAGAAAGTCAGCTTGTCCATCGAAGACCTGAAGGTCTGAAACAATGAGCGCTCAAAAGGCGTCGGCCCCGGTGAGGCTCGTCCGGCTCGCCGTCGCCGCCATTTTGATCGTCCTGGCGGCCGCCCTCGTGCTTCACCTTCTCAGAGAGCGCGGCGGCCCGCGCCCGGAAGCCGTCAAGCCCCTGCCGGAAGACAGGATCGTCGACCTCAAGGAAAAGGTTCGGCACGAGGAATATAGTGAGGGACGACTTGTCGCCGAGATCCGTGGTGACACGTTCTTCCGCGGCCCGGATGGCCGGAACCACCTTCAGGGCTCGGTCTATATCAAGAATCTTGGCCCGGCCGGCGAGATCGTTTCTTTATTGACGGCCGACGAGGTAGTTTATGTCCCGGACTCGCTCCGCTACGCCGTCTCCGGCCGAGTGAGAGTCGATGCGGGAAGCGTCGTCCTCGAAGGCGGCTCCTTCGATTATGACAAATCCGGCGGCCTGTTCTCGACGAAGTCAGGCGGGACCTTCTCGGCGAGGGCGATATCCGGAGAAGCGAAGGAGATCACCTATGCGGAAGATGCAGACGAGGTCCGCCTGGGTGGGGGATTCAAGGTCGGTTTCTTCCCTCCCGGCCAGACGGGAACGATAAACCTTCTGGCCGGCGATTCGCTCGTGTATAGAAGGCGCGAACGCCGGGGCCATGTGGATGGCTGGGCGGAATATCGGGGAGGGCGGTTCCAGGGCCAGTCGGAATCTCTCTCCTTCATCGCGACTGAAGACGAGGACGCTCTGGCATTGGCCGATTTTGATGGACGGACCCAGATCATTCTCCTCGGGGACCTGGGGAGTGGGCGGGAGAGCGGTGATATCCATGCGGACAGGGTCGAAGCATCCTTCGGTCGCGACTCCGGCTTCATCTATACCGTCGAGGCCGAGGGGGCCGTGAGCCTGGTCCTAAGGCGCTTGACGGATCCGGAGATCCTCATCCGGGCCTCGGCGGCGACGATCGGGTTCGGCCCGGACGGTGTGCCCGGAGATTGGTCCGCTTCAGGCGGCTTCCGGGCGGAGCTCGATGGCACCACCAATGAGAGCCGCGTTCTCGAGGGCGAATCGATCGCATTCGACGCTTCGACCCGCGTCCTCCGAGCCTCGGGGCTGCCGGGACGGCCGGCTGTCGCCGACTCGCGTCGGGCCCGCGTCGAAGCGCCCTCAATCGCGGCCGGGCCCGCCGCAGGCGACCTCGAAGCATCGGGTGGCGTCAAGTGCCTGCTCAAGCCGGGCGAAGAAGGCCGCGCTTCCGGATTTTTCTCGGCGACGAAGCCTGTTTTCGTTTCCGCCGCGAGCCTCGTTTTCCGGAGCGCGATGCAATCCTTCTCCTTCGTCGGAGAGGCCCAGGCCTGGCAGGACAAGGAATTCCTGCTCGCCGGTGAACTGGACTTCTTTGAAGCTACCGGAGAGATGAAGGGGAGAGGAGGAGTCGCGGCCGGCATGGGTCAGGCCGCGGCCGGGAAGACCGCCGGGCGGCGCATCGAGGTCGGGGGAGAGGAGATGGTCTATTCCGCCGCCGGCCGGGTCCTTTCCTTCCGGAAGAAAAGCTACCTCCAAATGCCGGGCGCGCGGCTCGCCGCGGCGACGATCGACGCCGTCCTCAATCGCGAGGGAAGTGGTATCGACGGGCTCACGGCTCTAACCTCTGTCGTCGTTTCGAAAGGCCGCTACGAAGGCCGTGGGGGCAGGGCGGTTTATGAGGCGGGTACCGACCGGATCACCCTGACCGGCAGGCCGGTTTTGGTCGACAAAGAGGGCGGATCCTCCAGGGGCGACAAATTGACATTCGATCTGAGCGATGGTAAGATTCGGATCGAAAATGAGGGACAGGGAAGGTCAACTACCGTCATCAAATCGTGAGCCATGAAGGGTTCTCTGAGAGCTGTTGGCCTCGAGAAGAGCTACGGGCACAAGAAGGTCGTCGACGGGGTTTCGATAAGGGTCGAAGAGGGGGAGATCGTCGGCCTGCTCGGACGTAACGGGGCGGGGAAAACGACCACGTTCTCGATGATCCTAGGCCTCGTCCCACAGGACGGCGGCCGCGTCTTCCTCAGGGACGAGGACATCACCGACCGGCCGATGTACCTGAGAGCGCGGAAAGGCCTCGTTCTCCTCCCCCAGGAGCCTTCGGCCTTCAGAAAGCTGACCGTGGCCGAGAATCTCCTGGCCGTCGTCGAAACCCGGCCGCCGGGAACGGGTCCGAAGGCCGCCCGCGTGGCCGAGACGCTCGAGGAGTTCGGCCTCGAAAAGCTGGCCGGGGCCCGCGCCCTGACCCTGTCCGGGGGCGAACGGCGCCGTCTCGAGATCGCCCGGGCGATGGTCATGGAACCCGATTTCGTGCTCCTCGACGAGCCGTTCACCGGGATCGACCCGCTCTCGGTCCGCGACCTCCAGGCGATCATCCGATCCCTCCGGGCCAAGGGCATCGGTATCCTGCTGACGGACCATTCCGTCCGGGAAGCCTTCGAGATCACGGACAGGGCCTATATCCTCGAAGGAGGGCGGATCCTCAAAGAGGGGACGCCGGCCGAGATCGTTTCTTCGGAAGAAGTGAGGGAGAGATATTTAGGCAACGAGTTTCGTCTTTAGGTATGGACAAGGCGCGCGAACGAGGCTGAATCGATGACCATCAAGTTGCGGCTCGACCAGAGGCAGGTCCAGAAGCTCATCCTGGCCCCGGCCCTCCAGCAGGCCATCAAGCTCCTGCCCCTGACCAACCTCGAGCTCATCGAGGTCATCGACGCCGAGATCTCCCAGAACCCGATGATCGAGATCGAGGGCGAGGCGCAGGAGCGCCGGCCCAAGGACAGCGAGACCGTGGCCGCGGAAGAGGCCGGCGTCAAGAACAAGGAAGGGATCCTCGAAAACCTGAACCCCGAATCGACCGAGCCGAAGATGAACAGCGAGACGGCCGACGACAATTCCCTGGCCGGTTTCCAGGAATATCTGGACGACGGATTCCGCCCCCATTTCTACGAGAGCCGCGACGCGGTGTCGCTCGAGAACACGATCTCCCGGACGCCGTCGCTCTGGGACCATCTGAACTGGCAGGCCACCCTGACCTTCTTCGACGCCGAAGACAAACGGGTCGCCCAGGATATCATCGGGGACATCAACGACGACGGCTATCTGAGCTCCGGCGTCGATGAGCTGGCCCGGCTTTCCCGGACGACCCCGGAAAGGATCGACGCCGTCCGCGCGAAGATCAAGACCTTCGACCCCGTCGGGTGCGGCAGCCTGGACCTGCGCGAGGCGCTCCTCGCCCAGATGGACAGCCTCCAGATCCAGGACGAGACGGTCCGGACGATCGTCTCCCAGTATCTCCCGCTTCTCGAGAAATTCGACTACGCCCAGATCTGTCGCGTCCTCAACATCACCATGGCCGACGTCAAGGACCGCATCGACGTCATCAAGAGCCTCGATCCGACGCCGGGCAGGAAATACAGCGGCGAGAAGACGAGCTACGTCGTGCCGGACGTCATCGTCTCCAAGGAAGGGGACGAGTGGGTGATCGACGTCAACAACGAGGGCCTGCCGCGCCTCCGGATCAGCGGCTACTATCGCCAGCTCCTGGCCCAGGCCGCCGCCGGCCAGCCCGAGGCCCACCGCTTCCTGAAAGACGGTCTGAAAAAGGCCCTCTGGTTCATGCGCAGTTTGGACCAGAGGAACAAGACGATCAACAAGGTGGCCCGGTTCATCGTCGACCGGCAGAAGGATTTCTTCGACAAGGGCATCGATTTCATCAAGCCCTTGACCCTGATGGAGATCGCCCAGGACATCGGCGTCCACGAGTCCACCGTCGGGCGGGTCGTCGCCAACAAACACATGATGACCCCGCGGGGCGTCTTTCCCCTGAAGTATTTCTTCCATAAGTCCCTTCAGGGGAACTTCGGCGAGGACGTCTCGTCCCTCAAGGTCAAGGACAAGATCCGGAAGCTCGTCGAGGCTGAGGATAGGGACAATCCTTTGAGCGACATCGAGATCGGCGACCTGCTGGCCCGGGAAGACCTGCGGATCGCCCGGCGGACGGTGGCCAAGTACCGGAACCAGCTCAGGATTGCGCCTTCACATATCCGGAAAAGGAAGTCCAGCATGGAGGAGAGGACATGAACATCCATTATACGGCCCGGCGGGCGACACTGACCCCCGAGATCAAGGCCTATTGCGAGAAGCGGCTGGGCCGGCTGAAAGGCCTCGTCGGCGACATCCTCGACGTCAATGTCATCCTAATCGTCCAGAAAAACCGGAACAAGGTCGAGATCAACGTCCGGGCGAAGGGCGGTGGCCTCGTCGTCGTCGAAGAGACGCTGGACATGATGGATTCGCTGAACCGGGCCTTCGACAACCTGGAGAAGAAGGTCCGGAAGGAACGGGTCAAAGGACGGGACAGGAAGAGGCGCGGCGGGCGGGAGAGGAAGGTCCTCGCCCCGGTCCTCGAGACCTCGGTTCCCGAGAAGCGGGTTATCCGCAGCAACCACTTCTCCCTCAAGCCCATGTCCCTCGAAGAGGCGCTCATCCAGATCGATATCAAGAGCAAGGACGTGTTCCTCTTCCGGCGCGAAGGGTCCGAAAAGTGGGCCGTGATCTACCGGCGCAAGGACGGCCACTACGGGCTCGTCGAGCCCGAATGATCCCCCGGGGAAGATCGTGAAGCTCCATTCGCTCCTCGACGAAGACCTGGTCCTGCCCCGGCTCCGGGCCCGCGACCGCGACGGGATCCTCCGCGAGATGTCGGCCGCGCTCGAGGCCAGGCATAAGGCCGTCTTCGGCGGCGGCCTTCTGGACAAGCTGCGGAAAAGGGAGGAGCTGGGCACGACGGCCATCGGCCACGGCGTGGCCATCCCCCATTGCCGGACGAAAGGGCTCAAATCTCCGGCCCTGTTGCTCGGGCTGTCCAAGGAAGGGGTCCCCTTCGAAGCGGTGGACGGGAAGCTCTCTTACGTGTTCTTCCTCTTTGTTTCGCCCGAAGACAACCCCGGCGTCGGGCTGAGCCTCCTGGCGGCCACCGCCGCCCTAGCCCGGAAATCCCGGACGCTGGCGTCTAAATTGCTCAAGGCCGGGACCGCCGCCGAGGTCCTCAAGATCCTCCGGGCGGAGGAGGAGAAGACGCGTGCCTAAGAAAGCCGCCGCCTCCCCGGAGCCCGCCGAGCCGAAGACGATCTCGGCCGGCCTCCTCAAGATCTTCGGCTTGGGGACGCTCATCCTCGGCGACAGCGGGATCGGCAAGAGCGAAAGCGCCCTCGAGCTCATCTCCCGCGGCCACCAGTTCGTCGCCGACGACGTCGTCCTGATCCGGAAGACCGCCGGCGGCGAGCTCTACGGCACGGCCCCGGCCCTGAGCCGGAATTTCATGGAGATCCGCGGGCTGGGCATCATCAACATCCGGGCCATCTTCGGCCCCCGATCGATCGCCAGGAAGTCGAAAGTGGACCTCGTCGTCAAGCTCAAGCAATGGCGGCGCGGCTACGAGGCCGACCGCCTGGGGCTCAAATCCGGGGACGATATGACCATCCTGGGACGGAAGATCCCCCAGTTGGCCATTCCCGTCGCGCCGGGCCGGAACATCGCCACCCTGATCGAAGTCGCCTGCAAGGTCCATATCCTGCGCAAGAGGGGCTACAACGCGCCGGACGAGATCATGCGGCGGCTCGACAGGGCCCTGACCTGAGAGGTGCCATGAAGTCCGCCGCCAAGGATAACCGTTTCCTGATCGTCACCGGGCTCTCAGGCTCGGGCAAAACCGTGGTTAGCCGGTCTCTGGAGGACTTCGGCTATTACTGCATCGACAATCTGCCGGCCAAGCTCATCCCGGATTTCGTCGACCTCTGGCTGGAGAAGAAGGTCGAGATCGACCGGGTGGCCCTGGTCATCGACATCCGCGAACCGCGCTTTCTGACCGATTTTCCGGAAGTTTTCCGGGAGATCCGGAAGAAGACGCCGGTTCGCCTCATTTTCCTCGAGGCCACGGACGAGGCCCTGGTCAAGCGCTTCAACGAGACCCGCCGGCCGCACCCCATGACCCCGCGCAAGCCCATCCTCGAAGGGGTCCGCCTCGAGCGGAAGCGGCTCCTCGGCATCCGGAAGATGGCCGACACGACCGTCGATACGTCGGGCCTCAATATCCACCAGCTCAAGGAGGTCATCGCCGAACGGATCCTGGGGAGGAAGAGGCGCCGGACGCAGGTCATCCTGACGAGCTTCGGCTACAAGCACGGCATCCCCCTCGATTCCGACCTCGTCTTCGACGCCCGGCTCCTGCCGAACCCGTTCTACGTCGACGCGCTGAGGACGAAGACCGGCAAGTCCCCGAGAGTCCGGAAATTCGTCCTCGAGTCGCCGGGGACGCGGGGATTCCTCCGCGAGCTGTTCCGCTTCGTCGACTTCGTCGTCCCCCGTTTCGCCGGGGAGGGCAAGACGACCGTGGCCATCGCCGTGGGCTGCACCGGCGGCAAGCACCGCTCGGTCGTCATCGCCGAGGAGCTCCGGACGCACCTCAAGAACGGGGGGTGCGACGTCAGAATTTATCACCGGGACCTTTTTAAATAGGCGCCGTTTGGATAGAATAAGAGCTTGACCGGGAGGCTGAGAGACACATGATCGGAGGCATCATCGTTTGCCACGGCCATATGGCCGAAGAGCTGCTGAACGCGCTGACCATCATTCTCGGTGAAGCGTCCAACATCGAGGCCATCTCGATCGGCTGGTACGACGACGTCGAGGACTCCAAGAAGAAGATCAACGTCAGCCTCAAGCGCGTCGACCAGAAGAGCGGCGTGGTCATCTTCACCGACATGTTCGGCGGGACGCCGTCCAACCTGAGCTTCAGCTTCCTCAAGGACAACCAGGTCGAGGTCATCACCGGGGTCAACCTGCCCATGCTCATCAAGTTCGTCTCCCTCCAGCGCAGCAACAACCTCAAGGACGTGGCCAAGAAAGTCGTCATCCAGGGAAAGAAGAACATCCACCTCGTCAGCTCCCTCTTGAGCGCCAAGGCAAAGTGACGCCGGCATGCTCGACAGGACCGTCGCCATCCGGAACAAGCTGGGCCTCCACGCCCGGGCCGCGGTCAGGTTCGTCAACCTGTCCAACCGCTTCAGCTCGTCGGTGAAGATCGTCAAGGACGGCGATGAGATCGACGGCAAGAGCATCCTCGGCATCCTGACCCTGGCCGCTACCCAGGGGACCTCGATCCGGCTCCTGGTCTCGGGCAAGGACGAGGAGGCGGCCCTGGCCGCCCTCGTCGAGCTCATCGCGAACCGCTTCGATGAGAAAGAGTGATCCGGCATGGACATCACGCGTCTGAGAGGCACCGGGGTTTCGCCGGGGATCGCCATGGGCGAGGTCCTGCTGCCGCGGCGGGTCATCTTCACGTCACGGAAGGAGCTCATCGCCGAAGCCCAGGTTCCGGACGAGATGAAGCGGCTCCACCAGGCCATCGACCGGACGCGGGACGACCTGGTCAAGGTCAAGGCCGGCATCTGGGAGAAGATGGGCCGGGAGAATGCCTTCATTTTCGACGCCCACCTCCTCATCCTCGAGGACCCGTCCCTTGTCGGTGGCCTCGAGGCCATCATTCGCGACGACAAGGCCCGCGCCGAGTGGGCGCTGTCGAAGACCAACGGCCGTTATGAGCTGCTCTTCGAATCCCTGGCCGACGAATACTTCCGGCAGCGCAAGTCGGACGTCTCCGACGTCCTGACGCGCATTTACCGGAACCTCGAGATCTATCGGGAGAAGGAGCCGTCCCCGCAGAAGCAGCACGTCATCGTCGCCCACGAGCTCCTGCCCTCCGAGGCCGCCCTCCGGCTGAGCCGGGAGATGACCCTCGGTATCGCCCTGGACATGGGCGGGCAGACCTCCCATACGGCCATCCTGGCCCGCTCCCTGGGCATCCCGGCCGTCGTCGGACTGCGGGACATCACCCGCTGGGTCAAGGACGGGGATTTCATCATCGTCGACGGCACCGACGGCGAGGTCATCGTCGATCCGCCCCCGGCCGTCCGCCGGGAATTCCAGGCTAAGAAGGAAAAGTACGAGAACTACGGCCGGGAACTCCAGAAGACGGCCAAGCTCAAGTCGGAGACCATGGACCGCGTCCGGTTCGTCCCCCAGGCCAACGTCGAGCTTCCCGAAGAGATGTCCCTCGCCATGTCCATGGGCGCCGAGGGCGTCGGCCTGTTCCGTTCGGAGTTCATCTATCTCCGCAGGGAGTCGCTGCCTACCGAGGAGGACCACTTCGAGGCCTATTCACGGATCGCCCGCGGGGCGCATCCCCGACCCGTCACCATCCGGACCCTCGACATCGGCGGGGAGAAGAGCCTGCCCCAGCTGAACATCGAGAAGGAGCCCAACCCCGCGCTCGGCCTGCGCGCCGTCCGGTTCTCCCTGAGGAACCCAGATCTCTTCCGCATCCAGCTCCGGGCGATCCTCCGGGCCAGCATCGGGAAGAACGTCCGCATCCTCGTTCCCATGATCACCGAGGTCGACGAGATCGTCGATGTCAAGAGCATCCTCGAGGACGTCAAGAAGGAGCTTCGCCGGAAGGGCGAGCCCTTCGACGAGAAGGTCCCCTTGGGCGTGATGATCGAGGTGCCCGCCGCCGCGGCCCTGACCGACATCATGCTGAAGGAAGTGGATTTCGTCAGCATCGGGACGAACGACCTCATCCAATACTACCTGGCGGTCGACCGGTCGAACGAATTCGTGTCCTATCTCTACAAACCGTTCCATCCGGCCGTCCTTCGCCTCGTCCGGTCCGTCATCCAAACGGCCCGGAAGGCCGAGAAGGACGTCGCGGTCTGCGGCGAGATGGCCGCGGACCCGCTTTCTGCCATCGTCCTGCTGGGCTTCGGACTCCGGACCTTCAGCATGAACCCCATCTTCATCCCCCGGGTCAAAAAGGCGCTCCGCTCGGTCGAATGCCGCACGGCCGAGAAGATCGTCGAGGAAACGATGAAACTCAGGAGCGCCCAGGAGATCGAGGAATACGTCGTCGAGGAAATCCTCGTCCGGCACCCCCAGGTGTTCCTGACCGGCCAGCCGGTCGAAGCCAAGCCCAAGTAAAAGAGGGACTGCCCCTCTTTCTTACTTCTTGCCGCGGCCGTAATCGTCTTCGAGGCGGACGATGTCCGATTCCGCCGACCGCCCGATCCAGATCTCCATGACCCGGGCCGGCGCCTGCCCGACGTTGCGCAGGCGGTGTGGGGCGCGGCGGGGGATGAGGATTTCTTCGTTGGGAGCGGCCAGCCAGACGCGGTCGCCGACCGTGACCTCGAGCCCGGGGTCGAGGACGACCCAGAACTCGGCTCGGCCGTCGTGGTACTGGAGGGAGAGCCGGCCGCCCGGCTCGACGGTGATGATCTTGACGGAGCCCGCGTCCTCGTGGGAGAACTTGCGGAACTTCCCCCATGGGCGGATGTCTTCGACGATGCCGGCCCGATAGGAGTCTTCGGGGCCTTTATTCTCGCTCACCGGCTAAAAGGGGATGTCGTCGTCGCCGCCGGCAGGGGAACCGCCGCTGCCGGCCTCTTCGTCGGGGAAGTCGCCGCCGCTTGCGGGGGCCTCGGCGTTCCGGCTATATTGGGGCGAATCCAAGTCGGTTGTGTCGGACGTGGCCGAGCTTTCTTCGCGTTTCCCGAGGAGGACGATGTTGACCGCCTCGACCTCGGTCGTCTTCCGTTTGTTCCCCTCTTTGTCCTGCCATTCCCGGGTCCGCAGCTTCCCTTCGATGAGGATCTGCTTCCCGACGGTCAGGTACTTGTCGCAAAATTCGGCCAGCTTGCCCCAGACGATGATCTTGTGCCACTCGGTCTTGTCCTTGGACTCCCGGGTGTTGGGATTGAAGGACCGTTCGTTCGTGGCCAGAGTGAAGCGGGCGGACCAGCGATCGGTCTGGGGAATATTGCGCATCTCGGGCTTGCCGCCCAACCGGCCGATGAGGGTGACTCTGTTCAGGCTGTTGATGTCTCTCATTTTTCCGTCAGCTCCCTGATTTTTTCCTGAGCGATCTTGCTCTCTTCCTCGAGGGGGTATTTGGCGACGAGGAGCTTGAGCGCGGCCAGGGCTTCCGGCTTCTTGCCGAGTTCCACGAAGCTGAGGCCCTTCTTGAGATAGGCCGCCGCGGCCTTGTCCCCCTGGGGGTAGGTCAGGATGAGCTCGTCGAACGCGTCGACCGCCTCTTCGAACTTCCGCTGGCTGTAGCGGCATTCGCCGATCCAATAGAGGGCGTTGTCGGCCAGCGGGCTGTCCGGGAACTGCGAGCGGTAGAGCTTGAAGCTCTCAATGGCCAGGTCGTAGTTCCCCTTGAGATAGTCATTGTAGGCCATGGAATAGGCCTCTTGCGGGGATGTCGTCGGGAGGGACGGGGCCGGCTGGACCGGCGCGGGCCGGGGCTTCGATTCCGGCGGCGTCACCGGCGGAGCCTGCCCCGCGGGTTTCGTCCCCGTCTCGACCGGGGCCACGGCCGAGGCTGCGGGCACGGCCTGCGGCAGGCGCGCGGCGGCCAGGTCGGCGGCGATCTTCTGGAGTTCGATGGTAAGCTGGTCGATCTTGCGGACGATGACCTGGTACTGGGCGGGAACGGCCCGCAATCCTTCAAGGAGGCCGGCCTGGCCGGTCATCGACTGGCGGACGAGGTCAGCGACCGCCTTGAGCTGGTCCTGGATCGCACGGAGCTCATCCGCGTTCTGGTCGACCCGGGCGCGGAGCTCTTGGACCTGCTGCTTGAGGACCTGGACGTCGTCGTAGACGAGCTCGATGGCCTTCTTGCTCTTGTCCTGTCCGGCCGCGGCCAGGGTCAGGACGCCGAGGAAGAAGGCCCCGAGGATTTTCCCACGCAAGTTTTATTTCTCGATGACGATGAACTGGGCGCGCCGGTTCATCTGCCAGGCCGCTTCGTCGTGGCCCGGGTTGATGGGCTGGCTCTTGCCGTAGGAAATGATCTTCATCCGGTCGGACCCGATGCCCATGGACAGGAGGTAATCCTGGGCGCTCTTGGCCCGCTTCTCGCCGAGGGCGAGGTTGTATTCCTCGGTGCCGCGCTCGTCGCAATGGCCTTCGATGAGGATCTTGACCGTCCGGAATCTCTTGAGCCAGGAGGCGTTCGTGTCAAGGGTGGCCTTGGCATCGTCCCGGATGAGGGACTTGTCGTAGTCGAAGTAGACCGTGCCGAGGGGCTTTTCCCGATTGATCTGGTCGAGCGACTTCTGCAGGAAGAGCTCCTCTTCAGTGAGCTGGGGTTCCTGGACGACGGGCGGTTCGACCTTTTCGATCTTGGGCTGTTCCTGGGCCTGGGGCGGGGGCGGCGGGGGGACTTCCTTGGGTTTCTTCTTGCACGAGACGGCGAAAGAGAAAACGAGGATGATCGCGAGGGACAAAATAGCCAGTTTTTTCATTAGACCTCCTAAGATTAGGCGTCTCTTCCCCGTCGCTCGTGACGGTACGACGCTTCTTTCCAACCTACTTATACCCTGTCCATGGGGGGCGTGTCAATCCCCTTCGCGGGATTCCACGGACATAAGTCCGTGATGCTTCAGGTGGCCCGGCCCCTGATTTTGCCGATTTCCGCCCTCCACTGAAAATGAGGCCGAGGGTGTCGTCTGAGAGGAGCGGCGGGGAGCGGATTCTTAGGAGCGACCGTCGGAAGCGCGGCGGAGTGGCTCGGAGTCGCGCTTCTGGGAAATATCTGAGTTAAAGAAGGGGGACACGTACCGGAGGTACATGTCCCCAAATCCGGCACGATGACCGGCGTTAAGAATAAACCCATTCGACTCCCCGGCCTTAAGCCCGGGGATATGCGCAGG
>CAZZCH010000048.1:11900-24641 GCA_964652895.1 uncultured Eubacteriales bacterium | reverse complement strand
ACGCCTGCACTACCGGTGGATCAATGCCATCACGTAACTTTGGGACAAGCCCCAAAAATAAGGGATTTAAAAGTGGCATTAATGTGCCACAAGTGGTTTGAATCCTCATTGCGAAGAACTATTGGACGGAGCTGTCCTCGGAAGTGGACAGTGAGGTGCCTTAACCAACAGGGGAAGCAGCTTTCGAAAAGCCGCTAGCGGCTCGACTTGGCTGGCTCAAGTAACTTAAAATAAATCAGTTAACATCATCATCCCGGCGATTCTGGTCCCTTGGTACGGTTCTTGCAAAATATCCTATTTGGACCACACAAATGAACGAACTCCGAGGAGGAAAGGCCATGAAAGCAAAACTGCTATCAGTGTTATTCCTCGCCGCTTTCGCGTTGGGGAGCATTTCCTGTTACCGTCCGTACGGGCACCGGTATTACCCCGACACGCCCCGCTTCGCCCCGACCGAACCGAGGGGCGTCGAGCTTTTGAGACGCGAGCCGCGCCGCGACAACATCCGTTTGGGCGAGGTCTGGATCAGGCCCGACTACGGCATGGACCGCTTTTTTGTCGAAGGCGTGCTTCGCGAAAAGGCCGCCGCCATGGGCGCCGACGCGCTGGTGATCGTCCGGGACCGATATTTTCGCGAGGGCGTCGTCTTCAATTACTGGTACGGTCGGAGAGCCGTCTACGAGCGGCACATCGTCGGCATAGCCATACGCTATCGTCGCTAGCCCGGCGGCCGTCTTGCGCCCTTACCGCGTAACCTTCACGATGGCCGCGGCCGTCTTGGACGGGTCGCTTTCGGACGTCGCCCGCAATGTCACCTTGGCCGACTTGGCGCTGCCGGCCTCGTGGGACACATAGACCGTAACCGGCTGGGACGCGCCGGCCTTGACCGCGGCCAGACCGTTGAGCAGCTGGGCGGTCCACCCCTTGCCCTCGATGGAGACGGAAAGCCGATAGACGTCCGAATTCATATGCGCGTCCGCGGCGCCCGGACCCGCCGCCGCGCTCTTGCCCGTGTTGTCCAGCGTGAAAACGACCGGCGTGTTGGGCTGTTTGACCGCCTGCCCCGTTTTCGCCGTGAGCGCCACGCCCCGCTCCTCAGGACCCGCGCCGTCGAGGGATCGGACGGCCAGCGTGTAGCTGAGGATCCCGTCCTTGTCTTTTTCGAGATCGATCACGTAGAAATGCAGACGATTGGGCGTGTCTTCCCATTCGTATGGACTGCCCGAATCGAGCCCGGCGTGGAAGAGAGCGTCATTGAGTTGGCGATAGTCGGCCACCGTCCGCATCACTTTTTCGCCGTTGGGCTTGATGTAATCCACCATGTTGATGTCTTCGGGGTGGGCGTCGATGACCCAGATATAGCTGTTGAATTCGTTGGGACCGCCGTTCCGGCCTCTCAGGCTGTCCTTGTTCTTGGCGATGAGGACTCCGTTGTCGGGAGTGAAGGAGTCGTAGCCGATCCTCTGGACGACTTCGAGCGTGTAGAAGGCGTAATTCGGCGTCCCCGCCGAGAAGGGATTGACGGCCGGGTCGTCCGGCGGGGTCAGATCTCCGGGCTTCTCGCCGTCGAGCCTGACCACGATCCCGGCGTAGGTTCCCGACAGCGGGGCCACGGCCCGGGCCGTGACTTCCGCCACGGCCAGCCCCGATCTCGTCAGGCCGTCCCGTCCCAAGGTCAGAAGCACCGATCCGTCGATGAACTTGTTCTCCAAGCGGTTGCGCACCATCAGGCCCGCGGGCATGGCCGCTCCCTGGGTCGGCGGCACGACCCAGCGTCTGTGGGGCCCGCCCGGTCCGTTGAAACTGCCCCGGTCCATCATGTCCCACGGTCCCGCGGACACCCGCCTGTAGGGTTTGACGTAGGGGTTGTTGTTGAGGTCGGGGAGGCTGAAGGCGAAGTGCCCGAGCTCGTGGGTGACCGTGCCCGAGTTCTCGCCCTGGCGCATCGAGGACAGGCCCCACTGTTGGGAGCCGGCCAGCCAGCTCGTCCACTCGACGTAGCGGGTGGGGATCCAGCGGGGCTTGGCCGGGTTGGGGTTGCCCCATTCCGGCGGGATGTCCTCCTTGGAGTTGAACTTCATCTCGCCGAACTCCTGCCAGACGCCCGTCTCGTCGTAGCTCGCGTAGAGACGCAGGACGGCGTCGAAATTCTTGCGGACGTCCTTGCCGAGCTCGGCCGTCCAAACGGCGTCGCAATCCCGCTCCATGCGGCTGTCCGCCCGGGTGCCGTCCGGGGTCTCGGCGTTCTGGCCGTATTCGTTGAGGCCGTAGGCCCAGATGGGTTTCGGCATGCGGTACGGGCCGAACACCTCGACCTCGGTGATGCCGAACTTGCCCCGGGACTGCTCCATCCAGTAGCCATTGATGGTCTGGCCGTGGTTCGTCGCGCTCGGCCTCATGAAGAAGTCGGCGTAGAACTGGGGGACTTTCTCGCGGGCCACGGGGTCGATCTGCGGGTTGCCGAAGGGGTCCGAGCCCTTGGGCAGGCTGATGACGAAGGGCTGCCCCGGAAAATCGATGCCGACGACGGCCAGGCGGAAGCCCCGTTCCGGCTTGATCGAGGGGTCCGCCCAGTTATGCCCGGGGATGGGGTGATAATCGCTCCAGGTCATGAGGTCCTGGTCCTGGACCCGCTGGGGGTCGATGGGGGCCAGGAGGTTGGGGCCGGGCTTTCCCTGGTCGGATGCGATCGAGCTCGAGAGCAGGACGGCCATGAACGCGACACCTAGGGACGCCATGAACCGGGATCTACTTTGTTTGGGCATGAGTTCTCACCTCTCAATCGTCGGTCATTGAGAAATTATCATATCCGGGGCGAAAAAGGGAAAAAATAATGTGATATACTTTCCCCCGACGCGTCCGAAACCGCCTTGTATGCGGCGCGGTCCGACTCGCGGTCGCGGGTTTTGAGGAACGTACTTCAGGGAGGGTGTCGATGGCAAAGAGGACGATCCTTTGCGGGGCCATTTTATTGCTTGTCTTGGCGCCCGTCCCGTATCCCGCCGGAACGCAAACCGCGACGGGGGAGGCGCCGGCGACGATCGAAAAGGGCGATTTCCGGTTTTCCTACGACGAGCGCGGCATCTCGGGCCTGGCCGATCCGCATGATCCTTTCGGCGCGACCCTGATGCCGTCCGCGGCCATGCCGACACGAGGGCCGGGGGCCGGCCAGAACCAACGCCGGGCGCCCGTCCTCGGCCTCATCGTGCGCTATCGCCCCTCCGGATCCGGGGAATGGACCGACCTCGTGCCGCGCGGGGCCAAGTGGGGAGCTTTGTCCGAAGCCGGGACCGTCACCTACACGAGCGGCGGCCCGGCGGAACCTCTGAGAGTCGTCGAGACCTTCAAGACCGACGGCCGTGTGCTCGATTGGACGATCGACCTCGAAACGACGGCGAAGCTTCCCGTCCAGGTCGGGGACCTGGGCATCAGCGTGCCGACGGTCGGGCCGATGGGGGAGAACCCCATCCAGATCTTCGAGCGCGGCTTTCTCAGGCACCAGTTCGTCTCCGGTCACGGCTCGTTTTTCTACTTCATCCGTGCCTCGGGCGCCCCGCCGTTCCTGCTGGTCACGGTCCTTCCGGGAACGAAGCTCGAGTACACGGCCGGTGGCGGCGGCCGCGGCGGGACGCAGATGTTCGTCCATTCGGCCCGGACGGGCGGCGCCGAAACCCGCGGCACCTGGCGCCAGGCGCACACGGCCCTGGACCTCGCGCCGGCCGGCAAGCCGGGGAGCAAGGCCTCCTACGGCTTCCGGATGCAATGGATTGGGAGCTACGAGGAGCTCCGCGAGACGCTCTACCGCGAAGGGCTCTTCGACATCCGCGTCGTGCCGGGGATGACGGTGCCCGAAAACCTGACGGCCCGTTTCTCGCTCCACACCAAGGCCAAGATCGAAGAGATCAAGGCGGAGTTCCCCGACCGGACGAAGATCAAAACGGTCGAAAGCCCCGCCGCCGGCCATCGCGTCTTCGAGGCGGCCTTCGAAAAGCTCGGCGAGAATATGCTGACGATCGTCCATGACGGCGGCCGCCGGACCTTCCTCGAGTTCTTCGTCACCGAACCGATGGAGACGCTGATCAAGAAGCGGGCCGCGTTCCTCGTCGACAGACAGCAGGTCAAGGACCCCTCCAAGTGGTGGAACGGGGTTTACGGTCCGTACGACATGGTGGCCAAGGTCACCCGGACGATCGAGGACCCGGATATCTTCCTCGACCGCATGGTTTACGCCCTGACCTGCGACGATCCGGGCCTCGCCAAAGCGCCCTTCATCGCCTCGAAGAACGTCACGTTTCCCGACAAGAAGGAGATCGAGTCCCTGGAGTACTACCTGGAGCATTTCGTCTGGGGCGGGCTGCAGCGGCGCGACGACGAGTGGCCCTATCCCTACGGCGTCTACGGCACCCCGAACTGGTACGTCAACCGCGACCCGGGCCGCCGCCGGGCCTACGCCGAGTCGCTCGCCTCCAAGGAAAAGGCCCTGAGCGACCTCGGCCGAGAACATGTCTGGCGCTCCTACGACTATCCGCACGTCGTCATGCTCTATTTTCATATGTACCAGATCGCCAAGATGTACCCCGGGCTGTCGACGTATCTCGACGCCGCCGGCTATCTCAACCGGGCCTGGGAGACGGCCCGGGCCTTCTTCAACTATCCTTATGAGATCTACCCGGAATACTACGAAACGTACAAATGGGGGCTTTACAACGAGCTCGTCGTCCTCGATCTCATCGACGCGCTGGAAGCGGAGGGCCTCGCCGCCCAGGCGGCGTGGCTCCGCGGCGAATGGGAGAAGAAGGTCAAGTATTTCGTCTACGACGACCTCTATCCCTTCCGCTCGGAGTACGCTTTCGACCGGACTGCCTTCGAATCGACCTACGCCTTCGCCAAATACGGCGCGACGCGCGACATGAAGCCCGATCGGGACCTCTGGTTCGACCTGAAGCTCAGGAAATCGTATTCGCATCCGCTCGTGCGCCGCGAGGACTCCCGGGCCTTCATGGACCGCCAGCTCGCTTCGGGCCTCGTCGTCAGGGGCTGGCTCAACCCGGCCTATTACACGCTCGGCTGCGATCCGGGCGTGAGCTATATGGCCGCGATGGGCGGCTGGGGGGTGCTCGACTACGCCCTCAACTTCGCGCCGCGGCCCTTCGACTGGCTCCAGCTCGGCTACTCCTCCTACCTCAGTTCGTGGTGCCTGATGAACACCGGCCGGCCGGAGACGAATTACGGCTTCTGGTATCCGGGTCCGGAAAACGACGGCGCCTCGGGCTGGCAGTTCCAGTCGGGGAAGGCCGGGAGCGCCTGGATGGGGTCGAGCTATCCCGGCGGCGTCGTCGTGCCGCGCGGGCCGTGGCGCTACGACGGCGAGATCGACCTCGGCTACGGCGGCGCCCTGCGCATGGCCGCGACGGTCGTCACTCGCGACCCGGTCTTCGGCTGGTTCGCCTACGGCGGCGCGATGACGGAGAGGGGAGGGGAACTCGAGATCGATCCACGCGACGGCCTGCGGCGGCGGCTTCATGTCGTCATCCCCGACGCGGCCCTGCCGTTTCCCGAGGACATCCGCCGGCTCAAGCTCGAGCTCGGGCGCGACGGATTCGCGGCCGACGGTCGGATCGTCATGGACAAGAGCCTCGACAAGATCGCCTTCACCGTCGAGAACCGCACGGCGGACGTCCATCATACGGTCTTGCGGCTGTCGCTTCCCGCCCATACGGCCTACGACCTTCTCCAGGATGGCCGGCCGGTGCCAATGCTCCTAACGGGCGACTGGGACTATCCCTGGCGCGCCGAGCTCGAGGTCGCCGCGAAGGGCGTCGAGGTCGAGCTCGTCCGGACGGACCGCCGGGGAGTCGAGAAATAAGATGGAGATCGAGATGCCGAACGGCACGGCGCAGGGGGGATGGGCATGAAAAAGGTCTCCATATCGCAAGTCGACGCGCTGTTCGCGAACGGCAGCTATCCGATCGAGCTGCTGCTTGTCTACCAAGACGGGTTCTCCACGAAGAGGATGCGCCGGGCGTTGCGGAAACTGGCCCCGGTCTTCTGGCCCGTCTTCGGCGAATATGATGACGGCGTCCTCTCTTTCGAACGCTACCGGGAAGAGGATTTCTTCGACGAGGAATCCGTCGGGCGCGCTCTCGACCCGGCGGATACGGAAGGCCCGGGCCGGGACGTCATCGCCCGTTTCGGGCAGAAAGAGATGAAGAAACTCTTTTTCCTGAAGGCGACCCGGTTCACGAACGGCCTCGTCCTCGTCCCCAAGATGAACCACGTGGCCGGGGACGGCTACAGCTACTTTCTTTTCCTGTCGGCCCTGGCCGCTCTCACGCGGGCGGCTTTCTTCCCATTCAGCGCGCCGTTCATCAAGGCCCTGTTCAGGCCCGATCACCGCCGGACGGGACTCAAGGAATTCTGTCTTCGGGCCGAGGGGCCGGGGCCTGCCGTCCCGGGGGACCGGTTGACCATCGAGACCGTGGAAATTCCCAAACGCGAAATCCAAGCCCTGGTCAGGGAGGCCGCGGTCGACAACAACCTCAGGGTGTCTTCCAACGACGTCCTTTCGGCCATGGTCGTAAAGAAATTGGCGGGGATCCGCGGCGGGACTTCGGGAACGGGATTCCGTTTGACGATACCGATCGACGTCCGCGGCCGGATCAAGGATTACGGCCGGCGCTTTTTCGGTAACGCCATCATGCTCCATGGCCTGGAGCTCGGTCAGGAAGGATGGGCCGATCTGTCCGTGAAGGAAATGGCCGCCCGGGTCAGAAGGTCGATGCCTCGAGTGTCGCGGGAGGGGTATATCGGTTATCTCACCGGGCTCGAGCGGATGATCGACGAAGAGAGGTGGGGCGAGTTCCGCCCCTATGATCCGGATAAGGGATGCCTCGTGACGAACCTGTCCAAGCTGCCGGCGGAAAGGCTCGATTTTGGAACGGGCGGCCCCCGTGCGATCGTCCCCCTGACCGTGGAAAAAAATTCCGCGGCGGTCCTGGCCCGGGGCGAGAACTATCTCCTGAGGTACACATACTGATGGACTTCGCGCTCCTTGATGCGGGACGTCAAGGACATCGTCTCCAAAGCCCGAGCGGAGAGGAACCGGTAACCGCATTTTAAAATTTCTTTACAAATGGGCCGCGGGCAATGTCCCAGCCCTGCCGTTTTCAAGGCAAAGATAATGGCACATCGGGTCGATCGGAGTCGAGAACGCGAAGAAGCGGGGCGAGAGCCGCAAGAAAATGATCCAAGCCATCCGGGCCAAGCTTCTGGGGCTGCCTGATGACACTCTTGTTTGCCCCGGGCACGGAAAGACGACACCGGTCGGCGAGGAGAAGACGAACAACCCCGCCTTAACGAAATAGAACGTCGATTGCCTTGACAGGGGGGCTGCCGTGCTGATATATCAGCTCTCTTGTTCATTATGCGACGTACGATCCAGCTTATCCTGATAGCCCTGTTCCTCGCGCCGTCTTTCGCCCTCTGGGCGGTCGGTGAAGATCCGGTCGTTCCGGAAGGGGCCGTTTCCCAAGACACACAGGCTGACCCGAGGACCACCCGGACGATCGCGGCCGTGCCAACGGCCGAGCCGATCGCCATCGACGGCGTCCTTTCCGAAAGCGTTTGGAAAACGGCCGGCTACGGCGGTTTCACCCAGCGGGACCCCCAGGACGGCCAACCTGCGACCGAGCCGACGACCGTCTGGGTCGCGTTCGACCATAAGTACCTCTATATCGCCGCTCGGCTGGCCGACTCCGAACCGTCCAAGATCGTCGGCCGGCTCGGCCGCCGCGATGAATCCGTGGAGTCGGACTTGTTCGACGTCGGCGTCGATCCTTATCACGATCGGCGGAGCGGGTATTACTTCGGCGTCAATCCCTCCGGCTCGATCGAGGACGGCACGCTCTCCAACGATGAGCAGACCGACTCGACCTGGGACGGCATCTGGGAGAGCGCCGCGCGGATCGATGAGCTCGGTTGGGCGGTCGAGATCCGCATCCCCTTCGACCAGCTCCGATTCAAGAGGCAGGACGTCTATGTCTGGGGCATCAATTTCCAGCGGGTGATCAAACGCAAGAACGAAGAGAGTCATTTCGCCTGGGTGCCGAAGGAGGAGAGCGGGCTCGTCTCCCGCTTCGCCGAACTCACCGGTCTCGTCGGCATCGCCGCCGGCCGGCGGCTCGAGATCTCGCCCTTCGCCGTATCCCAGGCGAAGTTCAGCCCCGAAGAACCCGGCAACCCGTTCCGCACCGGACGAGAGCTCGCGGCGAGTGCCGGCTTCGACCTCAAGGGCGGTTTGAGCAGCAACCTGACCCTCGACCTCTCCGTCAACCCCGACTTCGGCCAGGTCGAGGTCGACCCGGCCGTCATCAACATCAGCGACCAGGAGACCTATTACCGGGAGAAACGTCCCTTTTTCATCGAGGGGTCGAGCATATTCAATTTCGGCCGGGGCGGTCCCAACGTCTACCGGTCGTTCGGTTGGTCCGACCCCGACTTTTTCTACAGCCGCCGCATCGGGCGCTCTCCTCAGGGAAGCCCTACGGGGCCCGGGTTCTCCGATATGCCCGATTGGACGACGATCCTCTCCGCGGCCAAGGTGACCGGCAAGATCGGCCGCGATTTCAACTTGGGCGTGGTCAGCGCGCTGACCGAGCGGGAATTCGCCCGGATCGACGATGAGGGCGTGCGCTCACAGACCGAGGTCGAGCCGTTCAGCCACTACGGCGTCGTTCGCGGCCTGAAGGAATTCGATGCGGGCCGGAACGGCCTCGGCTTTATCGCCACTTCGGTCCTGCGTGACCTCCGCGGGGGAGAGCTCGAAGCGTCCCTCGGCCGAAGCGCCCTCGCCCTGGGCGTCGACGGCTGGACGTTTCTCGATAAGGACAGGGGTTGGGCCCTGGCCGGTTGGGCCGGCCTCTCGACGGTCCGCGGCAGCACCCAAGCCATCACCGACCTCCAGCTCTCCTCCCTCCATTACTTCCAGCGTCCCGACGCCGACTGGGTCGCAGTCGACGAGAACGCCACGTCGCTCTCCGGCTGGGCCGGCCGGCTCTACATCAACAAGCAGAAAGGGAATGTCGTCTTCAACGCGGCCCTGGGGGCCATGTCGCCCGGCTTCGAGACCAACGACCTGGGCTACCACAACCGCGGCGACGTCTTCAACGGCCACGTCGAGGCGGGCTACCGGGCCCTCCATCCGGGCCAGCTCTTCCGCACCTGGACGGTCACGACTTCTTATTACCGGAACTACGACTTCGGTTGGAACCGCGTAGGCGAATACATCTACCTCGACGGCAAGGGCCAGTTCCTCAACTACTGGACGGCGGCGCTCCACCTCGATTACGAGCCCTGCAAGAACAGCCATTACCTGACACGGGGCGGTCCGATGGCGTTTTACCCCGAGGGCGCCACGGCGAACTTCAACCTGGCGAGCGACGACCGAAAGTCCCTCATCGTCCGCTTCACGGGCATGTACCGTTGGCACCCGACCGGCGGCTATACCATTTCGTTCGGCGGCGGTTTGACCTGGAAGCCGAGCCCCAACTTCAGCCTATCGGTCGGCCCGAGCTATTCTTTCCGCTACGCCGAGGGCCAGTGGGTCCGAAGTGTCGTCGACCCCCTTAAGGTCTCGACCTACGGTGTCCGCTACGTGCTCTCCGACATCGACCAGAAAACACTGCCCATCGAGATCCGCGTCAACTGGACCTTCACGCCGCGGCTGAGTCTCCAGGCCTATCTCCAGCCCTATATCGGGACGGGCGATTTCTACGCCTTCAAGGAGCTCCACGCCGCCCGGACCTTCGACTTCGATTACTACGGAGACGGGGATTCGACGATCGCCTATGCGGACGGTATCTACACGGTCGATCCGGACGGGGCGGGGGGGCCGGCGGCTTCGTTCACCTTCCGCGACCCCGACTTCAATCTCAAGTCCCTGCGCGGCACGGTCGTCCTGCGCTGGGAGTATAGGCCGGGGTCGATGCTCTATTTCGTCTGGACGCAGAGGCGTGCCGACTACTCCCATCCCGGCGACTTCGAGCTCTGGCGGGACATGGGCGACCTCTTCCAGGCCCCCGGCGCGAACATCTTCATGGTCAAGTTCTCCTACCGCTTCGAGCTATAGGAAAGCTTACCGCGGGGTCCGGAGCCGCACTTCGGTGGCGCCCCAGCCGCCGCCGCCCATTCCGGCGTCCTTGAAACTCTCGACGTGGGGGTCTTTTTCGAGAAGGCCATGGACGATGCCTTTGAGCGTCCCGCTGCCCTTGCCGTGGATGATGCGCAGCTCCGTGATCCCCCGGCGCAGGCATTCCTCGATGTATTCGGGCACCAGGTCCTTGATGTCCTTGGGGCTGAATGCATGGAGGTCGAGGACGCCGTCGATGGGGAGTTCCACAAACCTATTTTAATCCAAACCGGCCGTCCTGGATACCGGGCCGCGATTGACTTCGGCGGGCACGGATGATAGGGTAACTCACTCTGGTCCGAAATCCCCGGAGGAGGCATCCGCCATCATGAAAACCACCGAACGTTCAGTCGGCAAACTGACCTCTCTTTTCCTCGTCCTCGGCCTGGCCGCCGCGTTCTCTCTCTCCGCGGTCGCGTGCAAGCCGGCCAGCAAGGCGGCGGGCGGTCTCAAGCCGCCCATGGCCCAGATCATCCCCAAGGAATTGACCATCCACGGCCACACCCGGATCGATAATTACTACTGGCTCAACGAGCGGGAAAATCCCAAGGTCCTCGACTACCTCAAGGCCGAGAACGAATACACCCTGGCCGTGCTGAAGCCCACCGAGGCCCTCCAGGAAAAGCTCTATAACGAGATCGTCGGCCGGATCAAGCAGACCGACCTCTCCGTGCCCTACCGCTCCGAGGGCTACTATTACTATTCGCGCAACGAGGAGGGGAAGGACTATCCCGTCTATTGCCGGAAAAAAGGCAGTCTCGAGGGCGCCGAGGAGGTCCTCCTCAACGTCAACGAGATGGCCCAGGGGCACAATTATTACTCCGTCGGCGGCGTCGCGGTGAGCGCGAACAACATGCTTCTCTCTTTCGGCGTGGACACGGTCAGCCGGAGGAAGTACACGCTCCAGTTCAAGAATCTGGCCACGGGCGAGATCCTGCCCGACGCCATCGTCAACACGACGGGATCCGCGACCTGGGCCAACGATAACAAGACCGTCTTTTACACCCAAATCGACGACACCACCCTCCGGCCCCAGAAGATCTTCCGGCACGTCCTGGGGACCCCGGACGAATCCGACGTCCTCGTCTTCCACGAGGCCGACGAGACCTTCAACGTCGGCGCGTTCAAGACGAAATCCAAGAAATTCATCTTCATCGCCTCGTCGAGCACGCTCTCGAACGAGTACCGGTTCATCCCCGCCGACAGGCCCTTGGCCGAGTTCAAGGTTTTCCAGGCGAGGGAAAGGGACCTCGAATACGACGTCGACCACTACCAGGACAAATTCTATGTCCGCACCAACATGGGCGCCGGGAACTTCCGCTTGATGACGGCGGCCCTGGACAAGACGGGCAAGACCGATTGGGTCGAGCTCATCCCGAACCGGGACGACGTCTACTTCGAGGGCTTCGAGATGTTCAAGGGTGCTCTCGTCCTCGAGGAGAGGAAGAACGGCCTCATCCAGATCCGGATCATGCCCTGGGACAAGAGCGCCGAGCATTATCTGGATTTCGGCGAGGAGACTTATAGCGCCCGGATCTCGACCAATCCCGAGTTCGACGCCGAATGGCTCCGTTACGCCTACACCTCCTTGACGACGCCCTCGTCCACATTCGATTACAACATGGTCACGCACGAGAAAAAGCTTATGAAACAGGAGGAAGTCCTCGGCGGCTTCGACGCCGCGAACTATCAGGCCGAGCGGCACTATGCCGTGGCCCGCGACGGCGTCAAGGTGCCCATCTCGCTCGTCTATAGAAAGGGACTGGTCAAGAACGGCGCCAACCCCTGCCTGCTCTATGGCTACGGATCGTACGGGTCGAGCTCGGACGCCGGCTTCAGCTCGGCTCGCCTGAGCCTGCTCGACAGGGGCTTTGTCTACGCCATCGCCCATATCCGGGGCGGGCAGGAGATGGGCCGGGCTTGGTACGAGGACGGCAAGCTCCTCAAGAAAAAGAACACGTTCACGGACTTCGTCGACTGCGGCGACTATCTCGTCGCCCAGAAGTTCACGAATCCCGGTCTCCTCTTCGCCAACGGCGGCAGCGCGGGCGGGCTTCTCATGGGCGCCGTGGTCAATCTGCGGCCCGACCTCTTCAAGGGCGTCGTCGCCGGCGTGCCTTTCGTCGACGTCGTCACGACCATGCTCGACAAGAGCATTCCGCTGACGACGGGCGAGTTCGACGAGTGGGGGAACCCCGAGCTCAAGGAATACTACGACTACATGCTCTCCTATTCCCCCTATGACCAGGTCGAGGCCAAGAAATACCCGGCCCTGCTCGTGACCACGGGCTGGCAGGACTCCCAGGTCCAGTATTTCGAGCCGGCCAAGTGGGTGGCCAAGCTGCGGGCCATGCAGACGGGCAAGAACCCGCTCCTGCTCTGGACGAACATGGAGGGCGGGCACGGCGGTGTGAGCGGGCGCTTCCGGAGGCTGAAACAAACGGCCATGGAGTACGCTTTCATGCTCGACCTGGCCGGGATCAAGGAGTAGAATCAACGGTTTCCGCGGCGTTTGACAAGGCGGCCCGACTCATCTAAACTAGAGAAGATTTTTC
>CAZZCH010000048.1:0-11890 GCA_964652895.1 uncultured Eubacteriales bacterium | reverse complement strand
TGACAATTTCCCCTCACTTTTCTATAGTAGAGGGACTTTGTGGCCCGATAGCTCAATGGTAGAGCAACAGACTCTTAATCTGTGGGTTGTAGGTTCGAGTCCTACACGGGTCATTCCGTTTTTTTAGACTCCCTGCAATCCCAAAGATGCCAGCCGCCCCCCTTCCGAACGAAAGCTGACGCTTTACCCTTTGATCTTCTTGATGAGGGCGTCGATCTCGTTCCGCTCTTCCGCGGTGATGCTTCGGCCTCGGATGAGGAGATACTTCTGGCAATTCTCGAGGGCTTTGGCCTTGTCCCCCTTCTCCAGGTAGGCCAGGGCCAGGTTATAGGCGGCGAACGCGAAGCTCGGGTCGAGCTCCAGGGCTTTCTCCCAGTTCTTGATGGCCTCGTCATTCCGGCCCAGGAGGTTGAGGGCGCCGCCCAGGCCGTTGTAGGCGGCGGCCAGGGACGGGTCGGCGGCGATGGCCTTTTCGAAATACCCGACGGACTGCCGGGCCGCCTCCGCATCCTTGGTCTTTACGGCCACCGTGACGTAGTATGAGCCGAAATTATCGTTGAAAAGCGCGTCGTCCGGAGCCAGGTCTAAAGCCCTGACGAAAGCGGCGCGGGCCTTTTCGAAATCGCCCGTCTTCCCGTAGGCCACGCCGAGGGAGTTCCAGGCCGTCGCGTCTCGATCATAAAGGCCGATGGCCTTCTCCAGGATCTCGGCGCCCTTCCGGTCCCGCCCGTTCTTGACCAGGGCGATCCCATATCCCGAGACGATCAGGTAGTTGCCGGGATTGGCGGTGAAGGCCCGTTCGAGGACCTGGAAGCCGTCGTCGAGAAGGCCCTGCGAGCGATAGATCTCGAAGAGCTGGTCGTAGGCCTTGCCGAAATCCTTCCTCTCCTTGATGATGTCCTCGAGGAGGCGGACGCTTTCGGCCAGTCGTCCCTGCTTTTGGAGCTGGAGGGCCGCGTCGGCCTTCTGTTCGAAGGGAAGGAGCGTTTTGAGATCGTCTTCCGGGCCATAGGAGGCCTTGGTCTGGGCGGCACGAGACGCCGTGTAGCCGAGGCTGCGCAGCCGTTCCTTCGTTTCGCGGTCCGTCGTCTGCCGGCCCGCCTGCGCCAGGAGCGGCGAGGCGCCGAGTTCCATGACCTCCCGCAGCCTTTTCTTGTACGGGGGAAGGTTTGCGGCCGTGGCCAGGTTTTTCTCCTCGCCGAAATCGCTCTCCAGGTCGTAGATCTCGGGGATCGGCGACTCGATGTACTTTTTCCCGTTCTCGATGAAACCGCGGATGGGCGCCCAGCCCCTGTTCAAGTAGGCATCCAGGGACTCGAAGTAGATCGGCCTTGCTTTCCTCGTTTTGCCCTTCAGGAACGGCGCCAGGGAATCCCCATGAAGGGACGCCGGCTTATCGACCGCGAGCAGGTCGCAGACGGTCGGAAAAATATCCACGTGGCTGACACAGTCCTTCACCCGGGCGGCCTTGGCCCCCGGGGCGGAGATGATGAGGGGCACCCAGAGCGTCGAGTTGTAGGCGAAATAGCCATGCGTCATTTCACCGTGCTCGCCCAGGGACTCGCCGTGGTCGGCCGTCAGCACGACGACCGTCTGCCCGATCGTCCCTTGTCGGCCGAGTTCGTCCAGAAGCCGCCCCAGCTCCGCGTCAACGTAGGCCACCTCGCCGATATAAGGTTTGTCCTTGAACCGGCTGGCGTAAGGTTCGGGGGCCGCGTATGGCGCGTGCGGGTCCCAGAGGTGGATCCAGCAGAACCAGGGGCCCTTCCTGCCGGCCAGCCACTTCAGTGCGGCGGTGATGGTTTTTTCCGCCGGGCGCTCCGAGAAGAGCCCTTCGGATGTCGGTTTTGACGGATAATAATCGTCGTATACGTCGAAACCCTGATCCAGGCCGAAGCGGGAATCCAGGGGAAACGCGCTGACGAAGGCGCCCGTGGCATAACCGCGGCCCTTGAGAAGTTCGGCCAGGGTCAGATAATCGGGAGACACGATGGACAGGCTGTTTTCGGAGATGCCGTGGACCAGAGAGGTCATGCCCAGGAGGATGTTCGTGTGCGAGGCGAGGGTGATGGGGTCGTGGGCGAACGCCCGTTCGAACAGGACGCCTTTTGCCGCAAGGGCGTCGATCCGCGGGGTCTCCGAGTATTTCGGGCTGTAGCAGCTCAGCCTGTCCGGCCGCAGGGTGTCGATCGTCACCAGGAGAAGGTTGAGCTCCGCGCCGCCGGCCCGGGCCGTTAGCGACAGCAGGCCCAGGAGAGAGACGAGAACGAGGCCCGCGGCAGGAAGGGTTCTTTTCATAGGCAAGATCGATTTCTCCACCCGGCCAATGTACCACCTGTAAAGCGGGGTTTTCAAGTCAGGGGGGTGTGCTATAATCGGGCTCTCTCATGCGCAACGCCATCCTCGTCCTCGTTTTTCTCGTCCTGACGGTTCTCGCCATTCCTGTCATTCTCGTATGCGCGCTCTTCAATCTGCGGGACGCGTTCCTCGCCTACGGGCGGTGGATGATGCGGGTCGGCCGCCGCATCCTCGGCATCGACATTGTGGTCACGGGGCTCGACCGGCTCGACCGAGGGACTCCTTGCGTCTTCATGTCCAACCACCTGAGCTTCCTGGACGGCCCTCTCCTGATGACCGTCCTCGACCGGCTGGCCCGTGTGATCGTCAAGAGGTTCGTCCTCCGCATCCCCATCTTAGGATTGGGCATGTGGTTTTCCGGCTACGTACCGGTGGACCGGGAAGGCGCCGGCGCGGGGAGAAGGAGTATCGCCCGGGCCGCGCGTTCGATCCGGGAAAAAAGCTATTCGTTCCTCATCTATCCCGAGGGCACGCGGAGCCTCGACGGGAAGCTGCTGCGTTTCCGGCGAGGGGGCTTTTTCCTGGCCCTCGAGTCCGGGGCCCCGATCGTTCCCGTTTCGGTCAAGGGAACCTACGAGCTGATGCCGCGAGGAAAATGGCTCGTTCGGAAAGGGCCCGTCCAGATCACCTTCCACGAGCCCATCCCCGTTACCGGCCTGACTGTGGAAAAGATACCCGAGCTCATGGACAGGGTGAGAGCGGCGATCTCATCGGCCTTGTGAGCGAAGCGCGGTCCTACCGGGCCGGAATGGGATTCCAATCCTCATCGACGGCGACATAGACGACGTTGGCCTCGGTCACTCTGACGGTCTCACGCGAGTCGGCCCGGGTGGCCTCCACGATCACCCGGGTCGTCACCGAGGTGCGGCCGACCTTGATCGTTTCCGTGTAAAGGCTGACGACATCCCCCAAAAATACGGGCTTGTGGAAAACGACGTTGTCCATAGCCACCGTCACGAAATTGAGAGGGCCGCACGCATTCCGGGCTTCGATGGCCCCCGCCAGGTCGATGTGGCTCATGATGATGCCGCCGAAGATCGTGCCGTGCCGATTAGTGTCGCGCGGCATCAGGGTCACGCGAAGCGTGGGATCTCTTTTGGTGTCCATGGAATTCCTCCCTAGGGAGTCGATGGGTTGATTTCCCCGGATGTTCTCATTAAAATCAGTATATCAAAAAACGTTCATGTCCGTGAATTCGGAAAGGGGAAAGCCATGAGCCGAACGCGCATTCGCCGCCGGGAATTCCTCAAAACGATGGTCGCGGCTGCCGCGGCCGGGACGACGGTTTCGTCGTTAAGAGGGACAGTCCCCTCCGGGGACAGTCCCAATGCCCGCCCGGGCTTTGACGCCAAGGGGCTTCCGACCGCGGTCCTCGGTAAGACGGGCATCGCCGTCCCCCGGATCGGGGTCGGGCTCGGCAGCCGTTTTTGCGCCGTCCAGGACGAGGACAAGGCGCTCGAGATCCTCCATGCGGCTCTCGATCACGGCTTCTATTACTGGGACACGGCCTACAGCTACCGCAACAAGGACATCGTCAGCGAGGAGCGGCTGGGGAGGGTTCTCGAGGGCCGCCGGAAAGAGGTTTTCCTGGCGACGAAGTTCGAGGCCCGCGACCATGACGGCGTCATGCGCGAGCTCGAGGAGAGCTTGAAGCGCCTCCGGACCGACCGCCTCGACCTCTACCAGGCCCACCTCATCCAGTCGATGAGCGACCTGGACACGCTCGGTCTGCCCGGCGGCGCGCTCGAGGCCTTGAGGAAGATCAAGGACCAGAAGATCGCGCGATTCATCGGCTTCACCGGTCATGCCGACGCCGCGGCTATGGCCGCGGCCGCCCGCCGCCATGATTTCGACACTATGCTGATAGCCCTCAACCACTATCAGGAGAGGAAGGGCGATTTTGAGGGCGGGGCCATCCCGACGGCGTCGGCCCGCGACATGGGCGTCATGATCATCAAGGCCATTCGGCCGCGCGAGACCGTCGAAGGCCTCGCCCCCGCGGACCTCATCCGCTATGCCCTGACCCTCCCGCTCATCCATTCCGCCGTCGTCGGCATGGACAGCGTCGACGTGGTTCGAAAAAACGCCGCGCTCCTTAGGGATTTCCGGCCGCTCTCGCCGGAGGAGATGACGAGGCTTTCGGTCAAGCTCGAGCCGTTCTTCGCCGGGAACCACATGCCCTGGATGCGGCCGGGATATCGGGACGGGGAGGCGTGTTGAAGGGCGGTGCCGCCGTCATCTTGGCCCTGGCCGTCATCGCCGGCCTTTCCTTGACGGCGTGCAAACCGAATCAGGCCGGTCTATCGCTACTCGCCGAATCCGATTTCGAGAACGGCTCCGCGGCCGGCTGGCAGCCGAACGACCTCTCCCATTGGCGTGTCGTCGATGACGGCGGCTCAAAGGCCTATGATCTGATAGCCGCCGGCGAATCGGGCCGGGTCCGGGCGCCCACCTCTTGGTCGCTCTGGAACGGCTACGACGTCGCGTCCTTTGAATTCACCGGCCGGGTGCGCTGCGACACCGACCCGACGGTCGCCGTCCGCGACATGTGCATCCTCTTCCATTTCCAGGACCCGACCCATTTTTATTACGTCCATTTCGCGGGGTCGAGCGACGGGGTTCATAACATCATCGGACTGGTCGACGGCGCCGACCGGGTCAAGATCAACGCCGAACCGGCGGGGGGATCTGTCTTTCGGCTCACGGACAGGGAATGGCACGCGTTCAAAGTCGTCTGTGATGCGGAGGCGGGGATCGTCCGGGCTTACCTCGATGACATGACCAAGCCCATCCTCACGGCCCGCGACCGGACGCTCGGCCACGGCCTCGTCGGCGTCGGCTCGTTCGACGACACCGGCGCCTTCGACGATCTCAAGCTTTACGGCGTGGGAAAATAGACTCTCTCCCGGTCACTTCAGCAAGGCCGAAACGGAAACATCCTCATCGAGGTCGGGCCAGTGGATGCCGACCCCGCCTCCGATGAACTTCCAGTTATCTCTCTGACCGGGCATGGCATCCCTGAGGCGGGGGAGCCACTCCAGGGGAACGCTGATGATCCTCCCGTCCAGTAGACGAACATGCATCATGTCCGGATCAAACCAGACTTCTTTGGCCATGATCTCGGAGGTTTTAGCGGCCGAAGTGCGCATCCCATTTTTCCTTGATG
The DNA here is from genome assembly GCA_964652895.1 of uncultured Eubacteriales bacterium. Taxonomy (GTDB): domain Bacteria; phylum Acidobacteriota; class Aminicenantia; order Aminicenantales; family Saccharicenantaceae; genus RBG-16-66-30. Next base: position 6,366 of record CAZZCH010000048.1, on the reverse strand, counting down.
AAGTCGACATTCTCGAGAACTAAACGCCTTATCATGTTCAGTTCTCTTCCGTTATACCCTATCGATAAAGCCAATTCAACCGGGTCGAGCCAGAATTTCGCATAGCCGGCGCCGGACTCTACGTGAACATGCCGGGGTTCCTTGCTCTCATTGCTGAAGAAAAAGAACCGATATGGCCCTTTCCCGAGGATCGTCAGCATGGTATTAATAGACGCGGAAGTCAACCCCTATTCTCAGGCAAGCGCGGTGGATTTCGCCCGCCGCTGCGCCGTCAAGTGACCCCTTCATCCACAGAGGCCGCGAATTTGCCGCCGTTTGACAGGCAACGATTTTTCTGCAAGAGTAGTTTTAGAGATTATTGCGGTCGCGGCCTCCCGCAAGGCGAGAGAAACGCTGCTCGGCCGGAAAGAAAGGATCAGCCTGTGAAAATGAAATCCCCTCTCAATCTTACGCTTGGCGTCCTGGCCTGTCTCTTTCTCGCGGGATGCCAGGCGAACGATAACGTAACTCCCCAGGACACGTTCAGTTCACTCCTGAAGCTCGTCCCGAACGACCCCGTGGATAACGGCAGTTTTGGCCTTTCCGTGGCCCTCTCCGGTGATTACGCCCTCGTCGGCGCTCCCGGCGTGGACGAGGGCGGGACCAACAGCGGCGCGGCCTACCTGTTCCTCCAATCGCAGGGGGGCCTCGACGGTTGGGGCCAGATCAAGAAGCTCATCGCGAGCGATGCGGAGGCCGATGACGTTTTCGGCGTTTCGGTCGCCATCTCCGGTGATTACGCCCTGGTCGGAGCCGAAGGCGAAGACGGGGCCGGGTCGGAGAGAGGCGCGGCCTATCTCTTCTATCGGAACCAGGGCGGGGCGGACAACTGGGGCGAAGTCAAGAAGCTCGTCGCCAGCGACACGGGAAACGAGGATATGTTCGGATATTCCGTCGCTATAGATGGGGATTACCTGGTCGTCGGCGCGGACGGCGAAGATGGGGCCGGGACGACCCGGGGCGCGGCCTATCTCTTCTACCGGGACCAGGGCAGCGCGGACAACTGGGGCCAGCTCTTCAAGCTGACCGCCGATGACGCCGCGGACAACAACCGTTTCGGGTATCGGGTCGACATCAAGGGCGATTTCGTCCTTGTCGGCTCGCCCTACAGCGTCGGGGCCGGGACGAACCGGGGCGCGGCCTACCTCTTCTACCGAAACGAGGGCGGCGCGGACAATTGGGGTCAGTTCAGGAAGATCCTCCCGAGCGATCCCGCGGACGACGTCTGGTTCGGCAGCGCCCTATCGATCGACGGGGATCTGTTGGTCATCGGATCGGCATGGGATGACAGCGGGGGGACGAACCGGGGCGCGGCCTATCTTTTCGGCCGGAACCAGGGTGGCGCGGACAATTGGGGCCAGATCAAGAAGATTGCCGCGAGCGACGCCCAGAACGACGACTTCTTCGGCTTCGACGTGAAAGTCGACGGCGTCTATATCCTCGCCGGTGCTCTCTTTAGCGGCGGCGGCGGCACGGAGAGGGGCCAGGTTTATCTTTTCTCCAAAAACGAAGGGGGAACGGATAACTGGGGCCAGGTTCAACGACTGCGTGCGAGCGACGGCGCGAATCAGGATTGGTTCGGGAGCTCGATAGCGCTCGATGGCCTTTATCTCCTCGCCGGGGCGACAGGGGAGGATGGGTCCGGAACCAACCGCGGCGCGGTCTATGTGTTCCGGAAGATCTAAGGCGGCATATCCCGGGCTTCAGACCGGGGATGCGAACGGATTGATTGACAGGCCCCGGGTTTTCGGTCAGAATTCCGGTTGATCCCGCGTCCCGGCGGCCGAAATTATGGAGTTGACGTCCCGATACGATTTAGCCCTCACCTTCGATTGGGAATACGACAGGGAATTCATCCGCCTGATCGAGGAATCCTCCCGGAACCGCGGGCTGAAGACGATCACGATCTCCCCGGCCGAGGTCGCCAGGGCCGTCGAGGCCTTCCGTTCGGGGGAGCTCGACTTCCGTGTCCTCCTCGACCGGGCTTCGGGATCCACTCCGGATTTCATAAGCCTGCAGGCCCTGGCCGTTGAAAGGGGCCGGGATGTCGTCGAAGGCCTGGATAAGTTCCGCTGGGCCTCGGACAAGGCGACCATGCACCTCGAGTTCCTCACCGCGGGCATCCGTATTCCTTATACCGTGATCCTCCCCTCCTGCGTGACGGAGCCGGAGCTCGCGCTGAGCGCCGAGGCCCTGACTCCTCTGGGCGTCCCCTTCTTCATCAAGCCGGCCAACACGACCGGCGGCAGTGTCGGCGTCGTCGCTGACGCGGCCGGCCCGGCGGACGTCCTCGCCGCGCGCCGGACCTATCCGGCCGACAAGTATCTTCTCCAGGAGAAGGTCGTCCCCGAGTTGAGGGACGGGAAAAGGTACTGGTTCAGGGGATTCTATGTCTTCGGCGAGGTCCATCTGACATGGTGGGACGACCAGACGCATCTCTATTCCGAGCTCGGCTATGACGCGGCCGTCGCGCGTTCCCTCGGCCCGATCTATCCGATCGTGCGGACGATCGCCCGCGTTTCCCGTCTCAGGTTCTTTTCGACGGAGCTCGCGAGGGACGTCCGGGGCCGGCTGTTCGTCGTCGATTATGTCAACGAGATCTGCGACATGAGGCTCCAGTCCTCGCATCTGGACGGCGTTCCCGACGCCGTGGTCGCGAGGATCGCCAACCGCATCGCCGCCCACGCCGACGGGGTGGCGGGCCTGGAGCAACCTGTTTAGGAGGCCGAAATGAAGATCAGGGGCTTGCTCATCGGCGTCATCTTGGCGATGGTCGCCGTCTATTTCATTTTTTTCACCAAGGTGGCCGACAATAAGGGGGGGCTCCAGATCGAGGTCGACAAGTACCTCCAGACGAAGATCCGGCTGACCGCGGTCAATCTCGAGAGCCTCTCGCGCGAGGTCCTCATATACGCGGCCGATGGCCAGGGCCTTCCCGAAAGCCTCGATGTATTGCGGCGGTCCCATCCCACGGGGGCCGAACTTGCGGACGTCTGGGGTAGAAAGATCCGCTACGAGAGGCTTTCCGATTCCGCCTTCCGACTCCGCTCCGCCGGCCCTGACGGCGCCTTCGAGACGGAAGACGACATCGTCAAGGATTTCTAGAGAAGATCCGTCTGAGCCGAGCCCAGAGGCTTTTCTTGGGCGGGGCGTCCTCGATCTCGAGCTTGCCGACCGACTTACGGAAGGGGGCTTGTGGCGGGAAATAGGCGGCCTGCCGGAGGAGGGCCAGGTCGTAGTCCTGACGCTTCTTGGGGTCGCGAAGCGTCTGGAAACCCTCTTGGATACGCTCAAGGATGAGTCCGCGCTCGGCCTCCGCGACCAGGCCGTAGACGGCGAGCGAACCATCGCGGTAGGTGGCCAACGCGGCTTGATAAGCTTCCCAGATCTCGTCCTGGGAGGCGGTCCTCTCGACGCTCAGCAGCTCGTAGTAATTCCAGTCCTCGATCCTCTTGAGCATCAGGCGTCCGGAAGCCGGATCTCCGGGGGAGTCCGCAGGGTGAATTCGATCGAATAGGCCAGCTCTTCGGACATCTGGCGGATGGCCCGGGCCGCGGCCGAGTCGACATGCTCCAGGTAGAACGGCCTGAGGCCGCGGAGCGACTCGTGGACGTCGTCGTCATAGGGCACGGCGCCGAGATACTTCATGTCGATGAGGAGGTATTTCCGGGCCACGTCGGCCACGGACCGCCCGAGGAGGACGTCCCGCTCATCGCGCGTCTTGTTCATGACCAGGCAGGGCCGGAAGGCCCGCAGGGCCCGGTAGAGGATGGTGCCGTAAGACCGGTCGTTCTCCATGAGCGATTTGAAGAAACCATAAAGCGACTGCGAGTTCTTCTCGATCTGGTCGAGCATCTTCTGGTGAAGGTCCGGGATCTTGTAGTGGTCCATGTAGAGCTTGAGGACCCGCATGATGCAGGACTTCAGGAACAAGTAGGTGTTCTCGATGGCTGTGGGCTCGGGCGTGGCGACGACAACCCCGGGGTTGGCGCTGAGGAAGAAATCGAGCGTGTTGAAACTGCTTCCCGTGCCCAGGTCGAGGATGACGTTCTGGGTCTGGAGCTGGCGGAGATGGCGGAGGAGGCGGAGCTTCTTGTAGTGATTGAGGTTGGCGATGAAAAGGATGTTCTCCGAGCCCCTGACGATCCGCAGGTTGCGGTAGGGCGTTTCGACGGCCGCCGCCTCGAGCGAGGGGATGGCGTTGGTCAGGAAATCGCCGAGGTCCGGGTGGGAGGCCTTGACGCCCAGCAGGGTGTGGAGGTTGGGGGCGCCGAGGTCGGCGTCGACGAGGACGACCTTCCGGTCGAGCGAAGCGAGATGGAGGCCGAGGCTGGCGGCGACGAAGCTCTTCCCCGTCCCGCCCTTGCCACCGCCGATTGCCCAGATCCTATTGTCCATTTTTTCCTTAGCGTCGAAGAATGAATTTACCACAGACGCGGTATGAATTCAATCGACAGGGAACACCCTTCCAAGGTGGTCTGCGAAGCGATCGAGCCCTGACGCCGCGACTTAGGCCGCTGGCTCTTCGGCTTTAGCCCCGTTCTTCTTGTTCCAGGCCTTGCGGATAAGGAGGAGCGTGACGAGGAGCAGGGCGACGATCATGACCCGGGCGCCCCAAAGGTAGGGCCGGTTGGCCGGGTCCTTGCCCGTCATCAGAAACTCCTTGACCGCGTCCTGATAGGTCCAGACACCCAACAGGACGAGCAGATAGACCGGAGTGACGTAGGTCATGATGAACTTGAAGATCTTGGGGACCTTGAGGTCGGCGCCCTTGTGCATCTCCGCCCAGCCGTTCTTGATCTTGAAGACCCAGGAGAAGAGGATGATCTCCATGGTGGCGAAGACGACCAGGCCGAACGTGCCGGCCCAGAAGTCGAGCTCGTCGAGGAAGCCGAACTTGAAGAAAGCGATGACGCAAGCCGTCATGGTGACGAGGACGGAGAAGACGACCTTGACAGCCTTCTCCCGCTTCCACTTGAACTCGTCCTCGAGGAAGGCGATGGCCGGCTGGGTCATGGCCACCGACGAGGTGATGCCGGCGATGAAGAGGAGGAGAAAGAACATGCCGCCGAAGATCTGGCCGAGCGGGATTTTCTGAAAGATGACCGGCAGGGCCTGGAAGCCGAGGTTGAAGGCGCCGCCCTGGGCGATCGCCTGGGTTTCTGCCAATCCGAAGAATATGACGGCGGCCGGGATGGCGATCGTGCCGCCCAGGATGATCTCGGCGAACTCGTTGGTCGACGCGGTCGAGATGCCGTTCAGGGTGATGTCCTGCTTTTCCCGGACGTAGGAGGCGTAGGTGTTGATGATGCCCATGCCCAAGCTCAGGGTGAAGAAGATCTGCCCGGCCGCGACCAGCCAGACGGTCGCCGACCCCAGGCGGCTGAAGTCCGGATTCCAGATATAGCCCAGGCCGCTGGCGACATTCAACTCAGGATGGGACGGGTCGGGTGTCCCCAGGGTCAGGATCCGGATGACGAGGATGATGCCGAAGACAAAGAGGAGCGGCACGCCGTACTTGGCCAGGATCTCGATGCCCTTAGAGATGCCCTTGTAGAGGAAAAAGAAATTGAGGGCGATGGTGATACCCCAGAAGATGAGGATCGGAACGAGCGAGCTGAAGAACTCGTTCGACTCGACCCCCTGGAAGCCGCGCAGGAACTTGCCCATGGCGTCGCGATTGGCGTGGCCGAAGTACTTTCCCGTCACCGAGAACCAGGAGTAGCCCAGGCACCACGACTCGATGAAGTTGTAGTAGATGACGATGACGAAGGGGATGACGATGCCCAGGGCGCCGAGGTACTTCGAGGGCGCCTTTTTCCACATGACGTGGAACATGCCGGGGGTCGTGCCGTGGCCCCTAACCCCGCCCATGCGGCCGATCGTCCACTCGACCCACATCATCGGGATGCCGAGCAGGAGGAAGGCGACGAAGTAGGGGATCATGAAGGCGCCGCCGCCGTTGGCTGCCGCCTTGACCGGGAAGCGGAGGAAGTTCCCCAGGCCGATGGCGTTGCCGGCTACGGCCAGGATGAGGCCGATGCGCGTCCCCCACTGCTCGCGGCCGCCGGCTTCGACGACGACCTCCGGCTTCTTGCCGAACAGGACGCGGGAGAAGCAATACATGGCCAGGGTCAGGATGAACCCCCAGCCTAAAACCAGGAAAAACCAGCCGTTGATGGTCAGGCCTTGAGTCATGGGACCTCCTCGTCATTTGGAAGAAAAATTAGATATCACAGGAGGCGGTCCTTGTCAAAGAATATCCGCCGGCTGGGCCTACGTCACAAAAGTGGGTTTTAAGATTTGACAAGGGGGCGGGATTCTGAT
>CAZZCH010000047.1:0-25085 GCA_964652895.1 uncultured Eubacteriales bacterium | reverse complement strand
TCCCCCAGTTCCAGGCTAGATTATACCCCCAATTATTTAACTTGCGGAATCACTGAGAGTCGGGTCGAGGCAACGAGAATCTTCTCCCTACTAGCATTGACCAGATTCCCTCAGGGGCGGACGTTCGGTGTTTGCTAATCCGCCGCAGCCGCCACGGAGCTCCTTCGTCAGCCGGTCCCGCTGATCCAGCAGCCATCCCCGGAGCCGCTTTCCGTCAATTGTCCGAATCGCACTTGACCGCAACGGCCACGGTGATTTCAATTGCCAATTTCTTTTGCCCGCAGCTGCTTCATGATCGCGTCGATGCTCAACTCCAGTTGCGGGTCTCTTCCCCGGATCACCTCATCCGGCCGGTTTATGATCTCGATATCGGGGGCAATGCCGGCGTTTTCTATTATATTTTCACCTTTCGCGTTCTGCGGCCCTTCCGCCGGGTAGATGACGATACCGCCGTCAATCAGCCGAAACCCTCCGGTAGAGGCCAAACTGCCGGAGGTTCTCGTGCCGATGATCGACCCGGAGTTCCCATGGCGAAAGACGGCGGCAAACAGATCCCCGCCCGATTCGGCCCACTCATTGGTGACGCACACCTTGAGGCCGCCAAAAACAGGGTCCGGCTCTTTGAGCGCAGCTTTTTCATGAGGCAGATGCGAATAAAAGTGAAGTTTGCAGTTCAGACGCTCGATCATCCAATCGGGAGGATAGCCGCCGCTGTTAAAGCGGATATCTATGATCAGGGCCTGCTTGTCCAGCTGAGAATAGAAGTAGCGGAAAAAGGATTCCATCCCCGGATAGTAAGTATCAGGAATGTGGATATAACCGACCTTTCCGCCGGTCGCCCGATTCACCTTTTCGAGATTGTCAAGAACCCAATCGTTGTAGCGAAGAAGATCCCCATATTGCTCCGAAAATTCCGCCGCTTTCACTTTTACCGTTCTTGAACCCGCCCAGGCGGGCTTCTCGTGAATGGTCAGGGCGACGGTCGCACCGGCCTTGTTTTCCAATAATGAATCCGGGTTGATGCCTTCGCGCAATGGCACCCCGTCGATGGCCAGAAGATAATCTCCAGCCTTGATATTCATGCCCGGCAGCGTAAGCGGACTGCTTCGCTCCGGATCCCAGTTTTGTCCGCGGCAAATCTTAGCGATTCTGTAAAGTCGTGTGTCTTCATCCAATGTCAGGTCGATCCCGAGGATGCCGTTTTTTACCCTGGGAATTTCCGGAAGATCGCCGCCATTGATTTCCACATGGCTTTGACCCAACTCAGAAAACAGATCCTCGAGCAGATAATTGAGATCCCGGCGCGAAGCTACGAAGGGCAGCAGCGTTTCATATTTCCGTTTCATCGCCGGCCAATCGACGCCGTGCAGCTTCTCGTCAAAGAAGAAATCCCGCTGGATGCGCCAGGCCTCATAAAATATTTGCCGCCACTCCTTTCGGCAATCGATCGTCATCTTCATATCGGAGAGATCGACTTGACCGTCCCCGGCTTTTTGATCCGCACGGATCGGCAGAATGCCGATCGCGGTCCCGGTGCGATACGCGAGCGTGTCGGCCTTCGCTGCGGGGCTGTAGTACCAGGCCTCTTTCATCAGCAGTGCTTCCTTTTTTTCGCCCATGTCGAACAGTCTGATCGATCCTTCGCCCGTGGCCGGTTCGGATTGATAGATCAATTTCCCCTTCAGCGCCAGAAGATTGCTGTAATTCGAATCTTCAATCGGTAGAGCGGTTACCCTTTGGCCCAATCCTTCCACGTCGATGCGGATGGGGAAGGGAATTCCCTCCTTGTCTTCTGCTTCATTTTCCCGGCCCGGCGAGAACGGGGAAAGAATGTCGTTTTGAAGCGTGGCCACGACGATTTTGTCGGGATTGACCATGTGATGACAGTTATCCCAATACGAATCGGCGACATTGACCTGGCCAGCGGCGATCCAGTAGAGGTATCTCCCTCCCGGATCGAATTGGGGGTTAGAGGAATTGACGAATTCATCGGTTACCCGGTAGGCTTTGCCGTTTTCCAGCGAATAGAGATAGATCGAACTGAGCCAATTGGGACTGCCGCTGGTATACACAAGCCAGCGGCTGTCTGGAGACCAGGAAGCCGACACGAATTTGTCGCTTCCGAGATAGGCGTTGAAAAAGATCTTTTTGGTCTCTCCTCTTTCGATATCGAGGAGATAGAAGCAGGCCCGGTGATCCGCATAGCCGATTTTTTTCCCGTCCGGCGACCAGTTGAGCGCACCGAGTCTGGAATCGATGCAATGGCTGACTTGACTCGGCGCTCGGTTGCCGTCCTCCTCCTGGATATAGACCTGGTCCTCTCCCGAACGATCCGAGATATACGCGAAGCATTTTTCGCAGGGGTTCCAAACGGGATACCGTTCGTTGGCGTCCGGCGTCCGGGTCAGGTTCTTTGCCGTCTTTTTTCCGGGCTCCACGAGGAACAGGTCGCCCCTGGCGGTCAGAATCACTTTTTTGCCATCCGCCGACAGGACAGGGGACCCGCTGATGAACTCTCTGGCGTCGATTGTCCTGGCCGTCAGCCGGTCGGTCGGCTCAGGGACCTCGATGTGTAGAGATCGCAGGGTCCCTTTTATTGTATTATAAACACGAAGCCCGCCTTCATTTTCGAAGATGATCTCATGGCCGCCCTTGCTTGGTTGCCTGACGCCCCATTCCCTGTAAAAGGTGATCTGACGGACATCTTTGCTCTGACAATCATATTCCCATAGGTTTTGTTCCTGGGCTTCCCCGCGATCACTGACAAAATAGATGTGCTCGCCGATCCACACGGGGTAGTGATTGATCGAACGATCTGCGATCACCAATTCCGCCTTGTGTGTCGAAAAATCGTAGGTCCAGATCGCGGGCGCCATGCCGCCGCGATACCTTTTAAAGAGCAGCGCATCCACGCTGGTCCGGCAGAAGGCAACCTTGTCTCCCGTATCGTTATAACCCGACAACTCCGCTTCGGGCAGTTCCAATACGGTGGGGAGTCCCCCCTGGAGCGGGACGGCATGAAGCCGGTTGAACCGGTAACTGGAACTGCTACCATTGGAACGATATATGATCCTTTTCCCGTCCGGATGCCAATCCACGACGTACTCCGCCGCCGGATGATAGGTCAAGCGCTTCGCTTTGCCGCCCTGAGCGGACATGACATAAATATCCTTGTTTCCTTCAAACTCTGCCGTAAAAGCGATCTGTTCTCCATCGGGCGAAAATTTTGCCAGGAGCTCTTCGCCCGGGAAATCGGTGAGTCGTTTGACATCTTCCCCGGTGACCGAAGAAATATAGAGATCGCCGCCGTAACTGAATACGATCCTATTTTTGTAGATATCTGGATAGCGCAATAATTTTGTTTCCGCCGCCGCACCTGGCAAACGCAGGGATGCAAAAATGAGAGCCGCGACAAACCAATTCCGCTTCCCGACAAATTGCATGAATAGTCTCCTTGCCAGTTTGCCTGAACACATCTTAGACGTTGCCACCGGTCATTTGGTTGGCGGGACGCATCATTCCTAAATCGGGGGATACCATTGCGCGGAGGGCTTGGCGTCAAAGTCGGCCTTGCGGATACCGGAGAGCCATATCTTGTAAAGGCATTCGGCGTTTCTTGGCCTGGCCTCAAAGGATTTTGTATAATGTCCGTCTAATCGGGTGAGAACGTGATGGATGAACGCCCGGAAGACGATCTCGTGGAGGACGCGCGGCGGGGCAGCCGGGAGGCTTTCGCCGGGCTCGTCCGGCTCCACGAGCGGAGGGTTTACGGCCTCGTCTTCCGGATGGCCGGGAATCATTCCGACGCCGCCGACCTGGCCCAGGAGGTCTTCTTGAGCGCGTGGGGGTCGATCGCCTCGTTCAGACGAGGCTCGAGTTTCTACACCTGGCTCTACCGGATCGCCGTCAATACCTCGTTGACGTTCTTGCGGAAGAGAAGCCGGGAGAAGGACAGGGCGGAATTCCACGAGAATATGGCCGGCGTCGATCCCGGCCGGGACGCTTTTTTTTCTGCCGAAGGAAACTGCTCGCAGAATGAGCTCCGGGCCCGGATCAACGAGGCCATCGATTCGCTGCCCGGCCATTTCCGGGCGTCTTTCGTTCTGGTCGTGAGCCAGGGCTTCAGCCACGCCGATGCGGCCCGCATCCTGGGTTGTTCGGAGAACACGGTCTCTTGGAGGATGCACAAGGCCCGCAAGATCCTCCAAGCCCGGCTCAAACCTTATCTCGGAGAGGTCCGGTCATGAGATGTGAAACGATAAAAAAATGGCTTTCGGACGATCTGGACGGGGCCCTTTCGCCGAAAAGAAAGGCCCGTTTGGAAAACCACCTCCGGGAATGTCTCGTCTGCCGGCGCTACCGGGCCGACCTCACTCGTCTTCAAGCCGAGGCCGCGTCGGCCGCGGACCTCTCGCCGGAATATTGGGCGGCCTTCGAGAGGAGTCTCGAGTCCAGGCTCACTTTCGTTGAGCCCGTCAGGGAGGCGAGTCGCGCCCCGCTTTTCCGCCGCCGGAAATGGGCCTGGGCTGCCGCCGGTTTTCTGGTCTTGGCGTCCGTCGGGATCTATCTCGCCGTCAGCCGGCCGGGCCGGATCCTGGAAACGGCCTGGGTTTCTTACGAGGATTCCATCGCCCGGATCCTCCAGGCGGCCGAAGAGGACCCGGAGGTCGAAAACTTCGTCAACCGGGAACTCCTGGCCTCGATCACGGAAGTGGCCCCGGATCCGGAAGAGGCTTATGCCGCTCCTCTCGCCGCCGACCCTCTTTTCTGGGAGGGCCTAAGCGAGGAGGAACTCGAATATATTGCCGCGGAATTGGAGAGAGAAACAAGTCACGGAGGTCCGAAATGAAAAAATGCGCGCCCGCCGCTGTTTTTTCCCTTGCCCTTGCCCTGGCCCTGGGGGCCTTTGCTTCGGCCCAGGGATCCCACCAGGGCGACCCGCAGGCCCGGATGAGGATCAGGGAGAATATTTCCAACTTATATCTCCTTCGGCTCACACGCGCCCTCGAGCTGTCGGAGGAGCAGACGGCCAAGCTCTACCCCGTATTGACCAGGGTAGAGAAGGAAAAAGCGGGGATCCAGCGCCGGATGGGCCTGGACCTGAGGGACCTCAGGGCGGAACTGGCCAAACCAGGGGCGGGGGAGCGGCGGGTCCTCGAACTGGTCGCCCGGATCATGGAAGCCCGTTCAGCCATCAGGCAGAAGGACGATGAGGTCGAGGGTGTCCTCGATGGCGTTTTAACCCCCTTCCAGAAGGCCCGGTATCTCATTTTTACTGTGGATTTTCTCAGGAGCATCGGGGAGAATGTAGAGAGGGCCAGGGGCCTGAGGGGGCCTATAAAAAGAACTCCTTGACAAGAATTTCGATTTCCTTTAGGATATCGGTGGTCGTTCTGTATATTTCAGATTAAATCTCTGAAAAAAAGAACACATTCGAGCTCGAGGAGAGAAGGTTTTTCTTTTTTTCATCTATTTTTCCGTATTTCCCCCATATACAGGTAACGTATTCGGACAGTCAGGTTGAGGGCACGCCAGCGTAGCTCAGCAGGTAGAGCGGCTGATTTGTAATCAGCGGGTCAGGGGTTCGAGTCCCTTCGCTGGCTTTGAAGCGAGGCTTGAGCGCGTTTGCAGGCAGCGGATATCCCCGAAGAGGAGGGATCGCCGGCCGGCCGATCGAGGGCGACGAACATGCATCTTAAGATGGGCAGGTTCCAGAGTGGCCAAATGGGACGGGCTGTAAACCCGTTGCGGAAACGCTTCGGAGGTTCGAATCCTTCCCTGCCCACTTCCGCGGGAATAGCTCAGTTGGTAGAGCGTCAGCCTTCCAAGCTGAACGTCGCGGGTTCGAATCCCGTTTCCCGCTCTTCTTCGAGGTCGTCGGGCCCAAGTAGCTCAGTTGGTAGAGCACGTCCTTGGTAAGGACGGGGTCACCAGTTCAATTCTGGTCTTGGGCTTTTTCGCGTAGGCAACGTCAGGTCCGCGAGGGCCGGGTTCGAAGCGACGGAGGCACGGCGTCCCCGAGGACGTCCGTTGGAAGGAAAGGTTGAACATGCGAGAGATCATCACGCTTCAGTGCGGCGAATGCAAACGACGGAACTATTCTTCGACGCGCAATAAGAAAAAGCAGATGGATAAGCTCGAGACGAGCAAGTTCTGCCCTTCTTGCCGGAAGCATACGGTCCACAAGGAAGCGAAATAAGCGAACGGCCATGACGGGACGACAGGTGAGTAGCTCAATTGGTAGAGCAGCGGTCTCCAAAACCGCAGGTTGCGGGTTCGAGCCCTGCCTCACCTGCCATCTTCTCCCCGCTAGTCGGACAAAGGACATGCTATGAACGACAAGATCCGCTGGTACAAACGGTTCTGGAATTTTATCAAGGACGTCAAGTCGGAACTCAAGAGGGTCACCTGGCCATCCAGGAGCGAAGTCACGAGCACCACGATCGTCGTCATCGCCGCCACGATCTTCTTCGGTTTCTACCTGTTCTTCATGGATGTGATCTTTTCCTGGGTCATCGGCCAGATCAAATCGTTGTTCGGATAGACGCAAGGAATTGGATGATGGCAAAAAACTGGTTTGTCGTACACACCTATTCGGGGTTTGAGAAGTTCGTCGCCGAATCGATCAAGCAGAAGGCGATCGAGCTCCATCTCGAGGACCAGGTCGGGCAGATCATCATCCCGACCGAGGACGTCATCGAGATCCGGGGCGGGAAGAAGGTCGTTTCCACGAGGAGGTCTTACCCGGGGTACATCCTCGTCGAAATGGAGATGAACGACGAGAACTGGCTGATGATCCGCCAGGTCCCCAAGGTGACGGGCTTCGTCGGCGCCGGCCGGACCCCCACGCCCCTGAGCAAGAAAGAGGTCGCCCAGATCGTCGAGCACATGGAGACGACCTCGGAAAAACCCAAGCCCAAGCACTCCTTCGAGAAGGGCGAGGCCGTCCGGATCATCGACGGCCCCTTCTTCAACTTCAGCGGGATCGTCGAAGAGGTCAACTCCGAGCGGAGCACGCTCAAGGTCCTGGTCACTATCTTCGGCCGGTCCACCCCCGTGGAGCTCGAGTTTCTGCAGGTGGAAAAGCTTTAGGAGGACGAGATGTCGAAAGAAGTCATTGCCAAGATCAAGCTGGAGATCGTCGCGGGACAGGCGAGCCCTGCCCCTCCGATCGGCCCCGCCCTGGGCCAGCACGGCGTCAATATCATGGGCTTCGTCCGGGAATTCAACGACCGGACGAAAAAAATGGACGAGGGCACCGTCGTCCCCGTCCTGATCACCGTCTTCAAGGACAAGTCGTTCAATTTCGTGGTCAAGACCCCGCCGGCGTCCTATCTCCTGAAAAAAGCGGCCGGGATCGCCAAGGGGTCCGGGGCGCCGAACAAGGAAAAGGTCGGCAAGGTCACTCCGAAGCAGATCGAGGACATCGCCCGGACGAAGCTCCCCGATCTCAACGCCTATGATATCGAGGCCGCGAAGAGGATCATCGAGGGGACCGCGAGAAACATGGGATTGGAGATCATCAGTGAGTAAGCACGGCAAGAACACCATCAAAGCCCGGGAGGTCAAGGGGCCGGAACCCCGCAATTACACCCTGGAGGAGGCCGTCAGCCTTCTCAAGAAGGCCCACTTCGCCAAGTTCGACGAGTCCGTCGACATGGATATCCGGCTAGGCGTCAACCCCAAGCATTCGGACCAGATGGTCCGGGGCACCGTCGTCCTTCCCCACGGCACCGGCAAAACGAAAAAGATCTGCGTCATCGCCGCCGGGGAGAAGCTCAGGGAAGCCGAAGCGGCCGGCGCCGACTACTTCGGCGGGGACGAGATCATCGAGAAGATCGCCGGCGGCTGGATCGACTTCGACATCGTCATCGCGACGCCCGACGTTATGCGCGGCGTCGGCAAGCTCGGCCGCATCCTGGGCACCAAGGGCCTCATGCCCAATCCCAAGTCGGGGACGGTCACCTTCGATATCAAGAAGGCCGTCGAGGAGATCAAGGCGGGCAAGGTCGAGTTCCGCGTCGACAAGACGAGCATCGTCCATTCCACCGTCGGGAAGGTCTCCTTCCCGGAGGCCAAGCTCGTCGAGAATCTGCGGACCTTTATCCAGGCCATCGCCCACGCCAAGCCGCCGGCAGCCAAGGGCAAGTACATCCGGACGATGTTCGTGTCATCGACCATGGGGCCGTCCTTCAAGATTTCCGAAGACATCTTAGAGAGCTAGGAGCCAGCGAAGTGAAAAAGGAAGCCAAGCAACCCATCGTCCAGACGCTCGAGCGTCTCTTCGAAACGAACAGCACCTACTATCTGGTGGACTTCAAAAAGATGAAGGTCTCCCAGTCGGTCGAGCTGCGGAAGATCCTTCGGAAGAACGCCTTCACCTACAAAGTCATCAAGAACCGGCTGGCCCTGCGGGCCCTGGGCGAGCGCTGCCCGGAAACCATCCGTCCCTTCTTCCAGAAGCCCACGGCCATCGCCTTCGCCGACAAGGACCCGATCCAGCTGGCCAAGATCCTCAAGGATTTCTCCAACCGGGGGAAGGTCCTGGCGGTCAAAGTCGGTCAGATCGAGGGCCAGTACCTCGCCCCCGGGCGTTTCGACGAGGTCAGCAAGCTCACCTCCCGCGCGGACCTGGTCGGTAAGATCGCTTATATGATGGCCAACCCGCTCCACCGGCTCATGCGGACCCTCCAGGCGCCGCTGGCCAACGTCGGGATCCTTCTCGGCGAACTCAAGAAGACGAAAACCCCCGAAAACCAATAAAAGGAGACTCGTGACATGGAAAAACTCACCAAGGAACAGTTTTTCGCCCACCTCGACACCCTGACCATCCTGGAACTCTCGGACTACATCAAGGAGTTCGAGACCCGGTACGGCATCAGCGCCGCCGCGGCCGCTCCCGTTATGGTGGCCGGCGCCTCCGCCCAGGGCGACGCCAAGCCCGCCGAAGAGAAGACGGAGTTCAGCGCCGTCCTGAAAACCGTGGGCGACAAGAAGATCAACGTCATCAAGGTCGTCCGGGAAGTCACCAACCTCGGCCTCAAAGAGGCGAAGGACCTCGTCGACGGCGCCCCCAAGCCGGTCAAAGAGGGCGTGACCAAGGAAGAGGCCGAATCCATCAAGGCTAAGTTCGCCGAAGTCGGAGCCGTCATCGAGCTTCAGTAAGTGACCCGGTTGGCTGAGCGTCCGTTTGTCCGGTCTCGGAAACGAGGACACTCCATCTCTGCTTGAGAGTGAGACAGCATGCTCAAAGAACCTAAAAAACCGTACCGTGAGAGGGTCGATTTTTCGAAGATCAAGGCGGTCTTCCCCATGCCCGATCTTCTGGACATCCAAACGAAATCCTACGCCGAGTTCCTCCAGATGGACCTCCTGCCCGAAGAGCGCAAGGATACCGGCCTCCAGGCCGCTTTGAAGGATGTCTTCCCCATCTCCGACTTCAAGGAAACGACGGAGCTGGAATTCCTCAGCTATTCGATCGGGAACTGGGAATGCAAGTGCGGTCGGCTCAAGGGGGTCGAGAACTCCCGGGCCCGGTGCAAGGCTTGCCAGACCCTCCTCCCGCCGGACATGGAGTTCGCCGCGAAAGAGGTCTGCCCTTTCTGCGGCGCGTCCCGAAAGCTCGAGCTTCCTCTATGCGAGCACTGCGGCGACCGCGTCGGCATCAAGCTCAAGTACACTCCGATGGAGTGCATCCATAAGGGCTACAGCTACTCCATCCCCCTCAAGCTCAAGATCCAGCTGGTGTCCTGGGAAAAGGACGCCGTGACCAAGGCCAAGCGCCTCAAGCACATCAAGCAGCAGGAAGTCTATTTCGGCGACATCCCGCTCATGACCGAGAAGGGGGCATTCATCTTCAACGGCATCGAGCGGGTCGTCGTCAGCCAGCTCCAGCGCTCGCCGGGCGTGTTCTTCCGCCAGGCCGAGAACAAGGGCTTCTTCATCGCCAAGATCATCCCGTACCGCGGCGCCTGGGTCGAGTTCGAACACGATTCGAAAAACCTCATCTGGGTCCGGCTGGACAGGAAGAAAAAGTTCCTGGCCACGGTTTTCTTGCGGGCCCTCGGCTTCGGCGCGGACGAGGAGATCCTCAAGCTCTTTCATAAGACCTACACGATCATTCCCGAAAACGGCAAGATGTGCTGGGAGGTCTCGGACAGCCTCGTCGGGAAGTCCCCGGCAGATGACGTCACCGATGCCAAAGGCCGCAAGGTCCTCGCCCCCGGCAAGAAGAAGATCACCCCGGAGGTCCTCGCCGCCCTCAAGGCCGCCGGCGTCACCCGGGTCCCGCTCCTCAAGAAGGAGCTCCAGGGCGCCTACTCCCTTGTCGGGATCAAGGGCAAGGTCAGGGTCAACGAGGATATCGGCGACACCCAGCTCGAACTTCTCATCGGCCGGGGAGAGCCGTTCGAGGTCTTCTTTCCCGAGGAGGACCGGGCCGGGCTCATCCTGAGCACGACCCTGAAAAAGGACCTCCGCAAGGACCAGCCATCCGCGCTCGGCGAGATTTACCGCAAACTGCGGCCGGGCGAGCCCCACACCCAGGAGAGCGCCCAGAACCTTTTCCGCGGCCTGTTCTTCAATCCCCAGAAGTACAACTTCTCCCGGATCGGCCGGCTCAAGTTCAACATCAAGCTCGGGCTCGAGACGTCTCTCGACGACAAGACGCTGGCGCCGCATGACTATGTGGAAGTCCTCAAGTACCTGCTCAACCTCCGCTTCGGCGAGGGCCTGGTCGATGACATCGACCATCTGGGCAACCGGCGGGTCCGTTCCGTCGGCGAACTGGTCGAGAATGCCTTCCGCATCGGCCTGACCCGGATGGAGCGGACGATCAAGGAAAAGATGACCATCACCGCCGACCTGGCGGCGGCCATGCCCCAGGACCTCATCAACTTCAAACCGGTCATCGCGGCCCTCAAGGAGTTCTTCGGCAGTTCCCAGCTCTCCCAGTTCATGGACCAGATCAACAGCCTGGCCGAGATCACCCACAAGCGCCGCCTCTCCGCTCTCGGCCCCGGCGGTCTCAGCCGGGAACGGGCCGGCTTCGAGGTTCGTGACATCCAAGCCTCCCACTACGGCCGGATCTGCCCGGTCGAGACCCCGGAAGGCCCGAACATCGGCCTGATCTCCTCCCTCAGCTGTTTCGCCCGGGTCAACGAGTACGGGTTCATCGAGACGCCTTACCGGAAGGTCGAAAACGCCCGGATCATCGAC
Source organism: uncultured Eubacteriales bacterium (assembly GCA_964652895.1). Taxonomy (GTDB): domain Bacteria; phylum Acidobacteriota; class Aminicenantia; order Aminicenantales; family Saccharicenantaceae; genus RBG-16-66-30. The sequence goes on along the minus strand of CAZZCH010000047.1, from coordinate 13,868 downwards.
TACGTCAAGGTCATCCATCCCGGGACGAGCGACTACAAGATCGGCGAGATCGTCGAGAAGGACAAGATGCATCGAGCCCTCGAACGGCTCAAGGAGCAGAAGGCCCGCCATCTCCCGGTCGTCCAGCCCTACTGTTTCTACCTCACCGCCTGGGAGGAGGAGAAGTACAATATCGCCCAAGCCAACGCCGTCGTCGACGAGAAAGACCGCCTTACGAACGACCTCGTCAGCGCCCGGGAACGGGGCAACTTCAAGTTCATCCCCCGCGAGCAGATCCACTATATCGACGTCTCCCCGAAACAGCTCGTCTCCCTGTCGGCCGCGCTCATCCCGTTCCTCGAGCACGACGACGCCAACCGCGCCTTGATGGGCTCCAACATGCAGCGCCAGGCCGTCCCGCTCCTCCGCCCGGAGGCCCCGCTCATCGGGACCGGCATCGAGGGCCTGGTCGCCGTCGGTTCGGGCGACGTCGTCGTCTGCCGCCGAAACGGGGTCGTCGAGTTCGTCGACGCCGAGCGGATCATCGTCCGCGTAGACGACAAGGAGGCCGGCCGGAGCTACGATGTCGGCACGGACCTCTACACCCTGATCAAGTTTCTCCGGACCAATCAGAACACCTCCACCAACCACCGACCCATAGTCCGGAAGGGGGACACGGTCACGCGGGGACAGGTCCTGGCCGACAGCTCCTGCACGGACGGCGGCGAGCTCGCCCTCGGCCGAAACGTCCTCGTCGCCTTCATGCCCTGGCGGGGATACAACTTCGAGGATGCCATCATCGTCAGCGAAAAGCTGATCAAAGAAGATATTTTCACGTCCCTTCACATCGTCGAAGAGTCGATCGAGGCCCGCGATACCAAGCTTGGCCCCGAGGAGATCACCCGCGACATCCCCAACGTCCCCGAGAATCTGCTCCGGAACCTCGACGAGAACGGCATCGTCCGCATCGGCGCCCACGTCAAGTCGGGCGATATCCTCGTCGGCAAGGTGGCCCCGAAGGGGGAAACCCAGCTCTCGCCCGAGGAGAAGCTTCTCAAGGCAATCTTCGGCGAGAAAGCCCTCGACGTCAAAGACGCCTCTCTCTCCTGCTCGCCCGGAGTCGAGGGGACCATCATCGACGTCCGGATTTTCTCGCGCCGGGGTATCGAGAAGGGGCCCCGGGCCAAGGCCATTGAGAAGGATGAAATCGCCACGCTGAAGAGGAACCTCGACGACGAGATCGTCATCATGGATGCCGAGAAATGGGAGAAGGTCCGGGCTCTCCTCAAGGGCTCCATCGTCGAGAAGACCCAGAAGCTCGGCGCCCTGACCTTTGAAAAAGGCACCAAGCTGAACGAGAAGGTCTTGGAAACCCTGGACTTCGACGACGCGGCAAAGCTCAAGCTCAACGAGGAAGCGGAGCGCGACCGCGAGATCAAGGATCTCGACAAGAAGGCCAAACGACAGATCGAGGCCCTCCGATCCATCTTCAAGGAAAAAGTCGACAACCTGAAGAAGGGCGACGAGCTCGCCCCGGGTGTCATCCAATCGATCAAGGTCTTCATCGCCATGAAGCGGAAGTTGTCCGTGGGCGACAAGGTCTCCGGCCGGCACGGCAACAAGGGCATTATCGCCAAGATCGTGCCCATGGAGGACATGCCCCGGCTGCAGGACGGGACGCCCGTCGAGATCGTCCTCAATCCGCTCGGCGTCCCTTCCCGTATGAACGTCGGCCAGATCCTGGAGACCCATGCCGGATGGGCCGCCCGGGCCCTAGACATCTGGCTGGCCACGCCCGTCTTCGACGGCGCGAGCGAGAACGAGATCAAAGCGCTGCTCAAGAAGGCCGAGCTGCCGGAGAGCGGCAAGACCCCGCTCTTCGACGGGATGGGCGGCGAACTCATCGACCAGGAAGTGACGGTGGGCTACATCTATATGATGAAGCTCTACCACCTCGTCGACGACAAGATCCATGCCCGCTCGACCGGGCCGTATTCCCTCATCACCCAGCAACCGCTCGGCGGCAAGGCCCAGTTCGGCGGCCAGCGGTTCGGCGAGATGGAGGTCTGGGCCCTCGAAGCCTACGGGGCGGCCTACTGCCTCCAGGAGATCCTAACGGTCAAGTCCGATGACGTCGAAGGGCGGGCCAAGATCTACGAGGCCATCGTCAAAGGCGACCTGGAGTTCACGCCCGGTCTCCCCGAATCCGTCAATGTCCTCATCCGAGAGCTTCAGAGCCTCTGCCTGAACGTGGAGCTGGAGAAGGGGGACAAGGAAGAAGTGCTCCCTTGGGGCATCGCCATACCCCCCCAGGCGGGCAAAGGAGGAGCATAATGGAAATCAGGCCACCGATCACGACCGCTCCGCGGCCGCGACTCGAATTCGACCGGGTCCGGATCAGCATCGCCTCTCCGGATAAGATCAAGAGCTGGTCCTGGGGCGAGGTGACCAAGCCCGAAACCATCAACTATCGAACGTTCAAGCCCGAGAAGGACGGCCTGTTCTGCGCCAAGATCTTCGGCCCTATCAACGATTACGAGTGCCTCTGCGGCAAGTACAAGCGGATGAAATACCGGGGCATCATCTGCGAGCGCTGCGGCGTCGAGGTCACCAAGTCCAAGGTCCGACGGGAACGTATGGGCCACATCCAGCTGGCATCTCCCGTCGCCCATATCTGGTTCTTCAAGAGTCCGCCGAGCCGCGTCGGGCTCGTTCTCGACCTGTCCATCAAGGATCTGGAGAAGGTCCTTTATTTCGAGTCCTACATCGTCATCGACCCCGCCGACACGCCGCTCAAGGAAAAGCAGCTCCTCAACGAGGAAGAGTTCAAGGACGCCCAGGAGAAGTACGGCGACAAATTCGAGACCTCGATCGGGGCCGAGGCGATCAAGATCCTCCTCTTGAAGATCAATATCCAGAAGGAGGCCGGACATCTCCGCAAGCTGATGAAGAAGGACGCCTCCCAGCAGCGCAAGCTCCGCTACGCCAAGCGGCTGCGCGTCTTCAAGGCCCTTAAGCGATCCGGGAACCGGCCGGAGTGGATGGTCCTCGATGTCGTCCCGGTCATCCCTCCCGACCTCCGTCCTCTCGTCCGTCTCGACGGCGGACGGTTCGCCACCTCCGACCTCAACGACCTCTACCGCCGGGTCATCAACCGCAACAACCGGCTCAAGAAGCTCATCGAGCTCAAGGCCCCCGAGCTCATCATCCGCAACGAGAAACGGATGCTACAGGAGGCCGTCGATGCCCTCTTCGACAACGGCAAGCGCGGCCGCGTCCACCTCGGCGCCAACCGCCGGCCCCTCAAGTCCCTCAGCGAGGCCCTCCGCGGCAAGCAGGGGAGGTTCCGCCAAAACCTTCTCGGCAAGCGCGTCGATTACTCGGGCCGTTCCGTCATCGTCGTCGGCCCCGAGCTCAAGCTGAACCAGTGCGGTCTGCCCAAGAAAATGGCCCTCGAACTGTTCAAGCCGTTCATTTTCAACAAACTGGAAAAGGAAGGCCTCGTCCCGAGCGTCAAGGTCGCCCGGGAATGGCACGAGCAGGAGAGGCCCGAGGTCTGGGACTACCTCGAGGAGGTCGTCCGCGAGCACCCGATCTTCCTCAACCGGGCGCCCACCCTGCACCGCCTGGGCATCCAGGCCTTCGAGCCCATCCTCGTCGAGGGCAAGGCCATCCAGATCCACCCGCTGGTCTGCGCCGCATTCAATGCCGACTTCGACGGCGACCAGATGGCCGTCCACATCCCGCTCTCGGTCGAAGCCCAGATCGAGGCCCGGACTTTGATGCTCTCGACGAACAACATTCTCTCTCCCGCGCATGGCCGGCCGCTGACCATCCCCAGCCAGGACATGGTCCTCGGATGCTATTACCTGACCTTGGCCAAGCCGGGCCGGAAAGGGGAGGGCCGGATCTTCGGTTCGCGCGATGAAGTCCTCCTGGCCATGGAGGACAAGGAGCTCTCGCTCCAGAGCATCATCAAGCTGAGGTTCAGCGGTCCCTTCATGAACCTGGATACGTATGACGACGACCAAGGCGTCATGAACTGCCCCGTCCAGGATTTCAAGAACGAGCTCATCGAGACGACGCCGGGCCGCATCATCTTCAACAACGTCCTGCCCAAGAGCTTACCCTACGTCAACGGGATGCTCCGGAAAAAGGGCATGGAAAACCTCATCTACTATGCCTATCTCAAGGCGGGGCTCCGGGTGACGGTCCAGATCCTCGACGCCTTGAAGGAGCTCGGCTTCACCTACGCGACGCAGGCCGGATTCTCCCTGGGTATCGACGACTTCGTCATCCCCGGGGAAAAAAAGACGCTCGTCGAGAAGGCCGAGAAGGATGTCCAGGACATCGAAAAACTCTACCGGGCCGGTACGATCTCCTCGGGCGAACGGTTCAACCGGGTCATCGAGACCTGGGGCACGGTCACAGAGGACGTCTCGAAAGCCATGCTCAAGGAAATGAGGAGGATCAGCCTTGAAGGCAAAGAACTCAACTCGCTCTACGTCATGGCCGACTCCGGGTCGCGGGGCAATAAGCAACAGATCCGCCAGCTCGCCGGGATGCGCGGCCTCATGTCCAAACCCTCGGGCGAGATCCTGGAGACGCCGATCGTCTCCAACCTCCGGGAGGGGCTGAACGTCCTCCAGTACTTCATCTCGACCCACGGCGCCCGCAAGGGCCTGGCCGATACGGCCCTCAAAACGGCCAACTCCGGCTACTTAACGCGGAAACTCGTCGATGTCTGCCAGGAAGTCATCGTCGACGATCTCGACTGCGGCACCCTCAAGGGGATCAACGTCTCCGCTATCGTCGAGAACGGCGAGATCATCGAGCCCTTCATCGACCGCGTCGTCGGCCGCATCGCCCTCACGCGCGTCGTCAACCCGGATACGGGCGCCACCGTCGTCGACACGAATGAAGAGATCACCGAGAAGGTCGCCCAGGAATTCCAGAACCTGGGCATCGAGCGGGTCAAGATCCGGTCGGTCCTGACCTGTGAAGCCAAGCGCGGCATCTGTCAGCTCTGCTACGGGCGGAGCCCGGCCTCCGGCAAGATGGTCGAGCTCGGCGAGGCCGCGGGCATCGTAGCCGCCCAATCCATCGGCGAGCCCGGCACCCAGCTCACGATGCGGACGTTCCATGTCGGCGGCATCGCCATGGGCGGCGCGGAAAAGTCCAGGCTGGAGACCAAGAACGAGGGCGTTCTCAAGTTCAACAACCTCAAGGCCGTCGTCAACAAGGACGGGACGTCGGTCGTCGTCAACCGTAACGCCAACATCGCCATCCTCGATCACCGGGGCCGCGAGGTGGAGCATTACCAGGTCCCCTACGGGGCCAAGATCCTCGTCCCCGATCGCGGTGAGGTCAAGGCCCGGCAGGCGTTCGCCGAGTGGGACGCCTTCAACACCTTCATCCTGACCGAGGAGACGGGGATCGTGCGCTACCACGACGTCGTCCTGGAGGTCAGCATGGAGGAGGTCCAGGACGAGTTCACCGGCCTCCGAAAGAAGGTCATCATCGACCCCAAGGACGAGAAGCTCCAGCCCCAGATCGAGATCCTCGACCTCAAGAAGACCGACGACAAGGGCCGACCGGTCGTCCTCAAGAAGTACTTCCTCCCCTCAGGGGCGAACCTCGATATCAAGGACGAGGAGAGGGTTTTCGCCGGTGACATCCTGGCCAAGATCCCCCGGGAAGCGGCCCGCACGAAGGACATCACGGGCGGCCTGCCCCGGGCCGAGGAGCTCTTCGAGGCCCGGCGGCCCAAATTATCGGCGGTCATCTCCGAGATCGACGGGATCGTCCAGATCGGCGGCCTCGTCCGCGGCTCCCGTAAGATCTCCGTCCGCAACGAGCGTGGCGGCGAAAAGGAATATCTGGTCCCCAAGGGCGCCCATCTCAGCGTCTCCGATGGGGAGAGGATCCGGGCCGGCGACGCCCTGATGGACGGGCCGGTCAACCCACACGACATCCTCCGCGTCCTCGGGGAGAAGGAGCTGGCCGAGTACCTCTTGAAGGAGGTCCAGGCCGTTTACCGGCTCCAGGGCGTGTCCATCAACGACAAGCATATCGAGACGATCATCCGGATGATGCTGCGCTGGGTCAAGGTGGAGGAAGTGGGAGATACGGAGTTTCTCATCGACGAGCAGGTCGACAAGTTCATTTTCCAAGCGGAGAACGAAAAGATCATGAAAAAGGGCGGCAAACCGGCCAAGGCCCGGCCGCTCCTCCTGGGGATCACCAAGAGCGCCCTGAGCACCGACAGCTTCATTTCGGCCGCCTCCTTCCAGGAGACGACCCGGGTCCTGACGGAGGCCAGCCTTTACGGGAAGGTGGATTACCTCAGGCGGCTGAAGGAAAATATCATCATGGGACGGCTCATCCCGGCCGGCACGGGCTACAAGCATTACCGGAACGTGGAGCTGAAGGAGGACATGCCGCCGGTCCTCTCCGAGAAGGAGCTGGAGATCCTGCCTGGGACGTGAGTCCCTGCTCGAGGCGGGAATTCCCCTAAATTTCTTGACAGGGAGGCCGAAATTTGTTACTATTCGCCCATTCGTCTCGGGACTATCTTCCAGGGACTGAATATAACTCACGTTTGAATTTACTGTAGAGGAGTATTTTTCATTGCCGACCGTAAATCAACTCGTCAGAAAAGGCCGAACGCCCAAGAAGTATAAGAGCAAATCCCCGGCCCTCGATGCCTGTCCTCAGAAGAGGGGAGTCTGCACACGGGTCTTCACGACGACGCCCAAGAAGCCGAATTCGGCCATGCGGAAGGTGGCCCGCGTCAGGCTGACCAACAATATCGAGGTCACGGGATACATCCCCGGCGTCGGACACAACCTCCAGGAGCACTCGATCGTCATGATCCGGGGAGGCCGCATCAAGGACCTGCCCGGCGTCCGCTACCATATCATCCGCGGCAAGCTCGACGCCGAGGGTGTGCAAAACCGCTTCAAGGCGCGTTCCCGGTACGGGGCGAAGAGGCCGAAAGAGAAACGGGCGGCCGCTTAGACAGGAGTATCCCCATGCCGAGACGCGGAATCATCAAGAAGCGCAAGACCCCGGCCGACCCGTTCTACGGAAGCACGGTCGTCGCCCGGTTCATCAACCTCTTCCTCCGCCAGGGGAAAAAGACGACCGCCCAGAAGGTCGTCTACGGGACGATGGACATCCTCAAGGCCAAGACCAAGGAGGACCCTCTCAAGGTCCTCGAGAAGGCCCTGGAGAACATCCGTCCCTTCCTCGAGACAAAATCGCGGCGGGTCGGCGGCGCGAACTACCAGGTCCCCATAGAGGTCTCGTCCGGCCGGTCTTACTCGCTGGGATTCCGCTGGCTGATCAAGTACGCCAAGGAACGCGGCGGCAAGAGCATGCAGGAAAAGCTTTCCGCCGAGATCATCGACGCCATCAACAACCGCGGCGGCGCGGTCAAGAAGCGCGAGGATACGCATAAGATGGCGGAAGCCAACCGGGCCTTTGCCCATTATAAATGGTAGTTTCTATCGAAAGAGCTTATAGAGTGCACCGGGTCGATATGGAGAAACGGAAATATGCGGTCATACCCGATCGAGAGAGTACGGAACATCGGTATCATGGCCCATATCGACGCCGGCAAGACGACGACGACGGAGAGAATTCTCTATTACACGGGTATGACCTACAAGATGGGCGAGGTGGACGACGGAACGGCCGTGATGGATTGGATGGTCCAGGAGCAGGAGCGCGGGATCACCATCACCTCGGCCGCGACGACGTCCGCCTGGCGTGACCATCGTATCAATATTATTGATACGCCGGGGCACGTGGATTTTACCGCGGAGGTTGAGCGCTCCTTACGAGTGCTCGACGGCGCAATAGCCATACTGTGTGGAGTTGGCGGCGTCGAACCGCAGTCCGAGACAGTGTGGCGCCAGGCCGACAAATATCGGGTGCCCCGCATCGTGTTCATCAACAAGATGGACCGGGTCGGGGCCGACCCGGAACGGGCCGTCCTGCAGTTGAGGACCCGGGTTGCGGCCAAGCCCCTGCCGATCCAGATTCCCCTGGGACGGGAAGACGGATTCCGCGGAGTGATCGACCTCATCGACCGCAAGGTGTACGACTGGGGTCAGGACATTCTCGCGACGGATTATGTCGTCCGCGAGGTCGCGGAGGAGAACCGCGAGGACGTCGAAAAAAAGCGACAGGACATGCTGGAAATGCTGAGTGAACACGACGACAGCCTGATGCAGAAGTATCTCGACGGTGTCGAGGTCTCTGCGCCGGAGCTGCGGAATGCCGTCCGCCGGGCGACACTCGCCCAGGAGGTCGTCCCGGTCCTCTACGGTGCCTCCTTCCGGAACAAGGGTGTCCACCCGCTCCTCGACGCCATCGTCGACTACCTGCCGTCCCCGGCCGACGTCCGGCCTGTCTCCGGCCACCACCCGCGCACTCAGGCCGAGGAAACCCGGCCCGCTTCGGACGACGCTCCGTTCTCCGGGCTGGTGTTCAAGATCGCGAGCGACCCCTTCCTCGGCAACCTGGCCTACTTCCGGGTCTATTCCGGGAAGGCCAGGGTCGGCCAGCCCGTGTACAATTCGACCAAAGGCGAAGAGGAAAAGCTCTCCCGCCTCATCGAGATGCACGCCAACAAGCGCAAGGAGATCAAGGAGGTCTACGCCGGGGACATCGCCGCGATGGGCTCGACAAAGGCCATCTCGACGGGCGATACCCTCTGCCTCAAGAGCCACCCCATCATCCTCGAGTCCATCCGCTTCCCCGAGCCGGTCATCGCGGCGACGATCGAGCCCAAAACCAATGCCGACCACCCCAAGCTCGCCGCCGCCCTGGCCAAGCTGACCCGGGAGGACCCCACCCTCAAGGTCAACCAGGACCCGATGACCGGGCAGACCCTGCTCCGGGGGATGGGCGAGCTCCATCTGGAGATCGTCATGGACAGGATGGAACGGGAGTTCGGCGTCCGGGCCAACCTGGGAAAGCCCCAGGTCGCCTACAAGGAAACCATCCAGACCGCCGCCGAGGGCGAGGGCAAGTATGTCCGCCAAGCCGGGGGAAAGGGCTTTTTCGGGCACTGTGTGCTTCGCCTCGAGCCCCTGGCCCGCGGCCGCGGTTTCGAGTTCGTCGACAGGACCCGGGGCGGCGTCATCCCCCGCGAATTCGTCACCGATATCGAGAACGGCGCGCGGGAGGCCATGGAGGGGGGCATCGTGGCGGGCTACCCGGTCACGGATCTCCGGGCGGCGCTCGTCGGCGGGTCGTATCAAGAGGTCGACTCGACGCCCGTCGCCTACAAGATCGCGGGGACCCTGGCTTTCCGGGAGGCCGCCCGGAAGGCCCGCCCGGTCATCCTCGAGCCGGTCATGGATCTCGAGATCGTCGCTCCGGACGACTACCTGGGCGACATCGTCGGCGACATCAACGCCCGGCGGGGGAAGATCGAGGGCATGGAGATGCGCAGCGGGTCCCGGGTCATCAAGATCCGTGTCCCCCTGGCCGGGATGTTCGGCTACGCGACGACGCTTCGGACCCTGACCCAGGGCCGGGGCGTGTTCGCCATGGAGTTTGCCCAGTACGACCGGACGCCGGCAGGCGTCCAGGAAGAGATCGTTGCCCGGATCGAGGGTCGGACCCCGTCCCGGGCCAACGCATAAAGCGAGTCTTTTAGCAACGTAAGCCATACAGGAGGTGAGCGATGGCGAAAGAAAAGTATGCGAGGACGAAACCCCATGTCAACGTCGGCACGATCGGGCACATCGATCATGGCAAGACGACGCTGACGGCCGCCCTGACCATGGTCCTGGCGACCAAAGGCCTGGCCAAAGCCAAGAGCTACGACGAAGTGGCCAAGGCCGACGCCAAGATGTTCCGCCGGGACGCGACGAAGATCCTGACGGTCGCTTTGAGCCACGTGGAGTACGAGAGTGAAAAACGGCATTACGCCCACATCGACTGCCCCGGTCATGCCGACTACATCAAGAACATGATCTCGGGCGCGGCCCAGATGGACGGCGCCGTGCTCGTCGTCTCCGCGGCCGACGGCCCGATGCCCCAGACGCGGGAGCACATCCTCCTGGCCAAGCAGGTCAACGTGCCGGCGATCGTCGTCTTCATGAACAAATGCGACCTCGTCGACGACCCCGAGATCCTGGACCTCGTCGAGCTCGAAGTGCGCGAGCTCCTCTCGAAGTACGATTTCCCCGGGGACAAGCTGCCAATCATCCGCGGCAGCGCGACGAAGGCCATCGCCGATATCAACGGCGAAGGCGCCAAGCCCATCTGGGAACTGGTCAAGGCCCTGGACGATTTCATCCCCGAGCCTTTGCGCGAGGTCGACAAGCCGTTCCAGATGGCCATCGAGGACGTCTTCTCGATCACCGGACGCGGCACGGTCGTGACGGGCCGGGTCGAGCGCGGCGTCGTCAAGGTCGGCGACGAGTGCGAGATCATCGGGCTTCGGGAAACCCGTAAGACCGTCGTGACGGGTGTCGAGATGTTCCGCAAGCTTCTTGACCAAGCCCAGGCCGGCGACAACATCGGGGCCCTGCTCCGCGGCGTCGGCAAGGACGAGGTCGAACGCGGCCAGGTCCTGGCCAAGCCGGGGTCGATCACCCCGCACCGGAAGTTCCGGGCCCAGATCGTCGCCCTGACCAAGGAAGAGGGCGGACGGCACACGCCGTTCTTCAAGGGCTACCGGCCCCAGTTCTACTTCCGGACGACCGACGTGACGGGTTCCGTGAAGCTGCCCGACAACGTCGAGATGGTCATGCCCGGGGACAGCATCAATCTCGAGATCGAGCTGATCACCGACGTCGCCATGGAGAAGGCCCTGCGCTTCGCCATCCGCGAGGGCGGCCGGACGGTCGGCGCCGGAACGGTCACCGAGATCATCGAGTAGCGGTCGCCGCCGAGGCTCCGCCGGGCCCGACGGTCCGGGAGAGGAATTCGGAGAACAGAGGAATGAACGATGGAAAAAATCAGAATCCGTTTAAAGTCCTTCGACCACCGCCTGTTGGACCAATCCGTGAAGGATATCGTCGTGAAGGCGAAACGCTCGGGCGCCAGTGTCGCTGGCCCCATCCCCCTGCCGACGCGCATCCACAAGTTCTGCGTCCTCCGTTCTCCGCACGTCGACAAGAAGTCGCGTGAGCATTTTGAGATGCGGATCCACAAGCGGCTCATCGACATCAGCGAATACAATAACGAGACGATCGAGGAACTCCAGAAGCTGGACCTGCCGGCCGGGATCGACGTCGAGATCCAGGCTTACGGAGCGGGAGAGTGACCATGATCGAAGGATTGATCGGCAAGAAGATCGGTATGACCCAGCAGTTCGACGATGCCGGCAACGTCATCCCCATCACCATCCTCAAGGCCGGGCCTTGCACGGTCATCCAGAAGAAGACCGTCGAGAAGGACGGCTACGTCGCGGTCCAGCTCGGATTCGTCGAGGAACGGGGCGTCCGCAAGCCGCTGAAGCCCCAGCTCGGCCATTTCAAGAAGTCCGGCGTCCCGGTCGTCAAGAAGCTCCAGGAAGTCGGCTGCAGCGACCCCGCCGCGGTCACGGAAGGCGACCAGGTCCTCGTCGACATCTTCGAGGTCGGCGAGACGATCCACGTCGTCGGAACGAGCAAGGGCAAGGGCTTCGCCGGTGTCGTCAAGAGGCACCATTTCGCCGGCGGCGACGCCTCCCACGGGTCCATGTTTCACCGGGCGCCCGGCTCGATCGGCGCCTCGTCCTACCCCTCGCGCGTCGTCAAGGGCATGCGTATGGGCGGCCACATGGGCGATGACCGGATAACCGTCCGGAAGCTCAAGGTCGTGGCCACGGATAAGGACAACAACCTGCTCCTGGTCAAGGGCGCGGTGCCCGGTGCCAAGGGGGGATACGTCCTGATCAAGAAAGGGACGTTCGTTTCCCCGCGGGCGAAGTGAACGGAGAAGAGGTCACCATGGAGAAACTCGACATCATCGACAGAGGCGGCCAGGCGGCCGCCCAGGTGGACCTGCCGGAGAGCATCTTCTCCCAAGCCGTGAACGACCACCTGATCTACGAGGCCGTCGTCAACTACCGGGCCAATCAGCGCCAGGGAACGGCGGCGACGAAAACCCGGGCCTTCGTCAGCGGCGGCGGTAAGAAGCCCTGGCGGCAGAAGGGGACCGGCCGGGCCCGTGTCGGCAGCAACCGCTCACCTCTCTGGAAAAAAGGCGGCACGGTCTTCGGCCCCCATCCCCGCGATTATTCCTACGAGCTGCCGAAAAAGGCCAAGCGCAGCGCCCTCCGCGCGGCCCTGGCCGGGAAGCATGTGTCCGGCGAACTCGTTGTCGTTAGCGAATTCGAAGTCAAGGAACCCAAGACCCGGGAGGCCGTCGCCCTGCTCAAGGCCTTCAAGCTCGACTCGGCCCTCCTCGTCGACCTTCACGACAATGCGAACCTGTTCCTCGCGGTCCGGAACCTGCCCGGGGTCAAGGCGGTCGATGTCTCCGGCCTCAATATCTACGACGTCCTCGCCCACAAGCGGCTGGTCTTCAGCCGCCGGGCGTTCGAGGCCGTCCTGGAGAAATTGAAGTGATCAAAGACCCCCATAAAATCATCATCCGTCCGGTCATCACGGAAAAGACGACCCAGCTCAAGGGGACGAGCGGGGTCATTTGCTTCGAGGTCGACCGGCGCGCCAACAAGATCGAGATCAAGAACGCCATCGAGCTGCTGTTCAAGACCAAGGTCGCCGAGGTCCGGACCCAGATGAAGATCGGTAAGGTCCGCCGCGTCGGCCGGAACATGGGCAAGACGAAGGACTGGAAGAAAGCATACGTCCGGCTCCAGGAAGGCGAGAAGCCGATCGAATACTTCGAGGCGGTATAACATGGCTATCAAAACATACAGGCCCGTGACACCCGGTTTACGCCACAGGACGGGCAACCGGTTCGAAGAGCTGAGCGGGGACGGGCCGTACAAGCCCCTGCTCGTGTCCCTTCCCAAGTCCGGCGGCCGCGACAGCCGCGGGCACCTGTCCATGCGGAACAGGGGAGGCGGTCACAAGAAGCTCTACCGGGTCATCGATTTCAAGAGGGACAAGATCGGCATCCCGGGCACCGTGGAAACCGTCGAATACGACCCCAACCGCTCGTCCTTCATCTCTCTCGTGAAGTACCGGGACGGGGAGAGGCGCTACATCATCTACCCCGTCGGGCTGCAGGTCGGGCAGGCCGTCGTTTCGACCGACCGCCAGGCCGACATCCTGCCGGGCAACGCCATGCCCCTGCGGTTCATCCCGCTCGGAACGGTCATCCACAACATCGAGCTCCGGAAGGACAAGGGCGGCCAGGTCGCCAAATCCGCCGGCGCCGGGGCCCAGGTCCTGGCCAAAGAAGGGGACTACGCCCAGGTCCGGATGCCGTCGTCCGAGATCCGGAAGGTCCACCTCGACTGCCGGGCGACGATCGGCCAGATTGGCAACCTCGACCACTCCAACATCAGTATCGGCAAGGCCGGCCGGAACCGTTGGAAAGGCATTCGGCCCCATGTCCGCGGCACGGCCATGAACCCGGTCGATCATCCGCACGGCGGCGGGGAAGGCCGCTCCAAGGGCGGCCGCCATCCGGTGAGTCCGGAGGGCATCCCGACAAAGGGTTTCAAAACGCGGCAGAATAAGCGGACGCAGTCCTTCATCATCCGGCGGAGGAGCAAGTAACCATGAGCAGATCATTGAAGAAGGGCCCGTTCATCGACGGCCACCTCCTGGAGAAGGTCCAGGCCCTGGCGACGCCCGCGGGCAAGGCCAGAACGCCGGGCGAGGGAGCGAGGCAGTTCCGCTCGGGTACGGATGTCGGCGGGGGCGGTGGGGTCGGCGGGCCGGCCAGCTCGCACAGGCAGACGTCGG
>CAZZCH010000046.1:0-25156 GCA_964652895.1 uncultured Eubacteriales bacterium | reverse complement strand
TACATCATCGGGCCGCGCCTGGCCGCTCTCAACTTCGCCGGCGGCGTCCTGGCCTGGGGGCTGTTCGCGCCCCTTCTGATGTTCTTCCTCGGACCGCAGCTCATCGGCACGTTCTACGGTCCGGGCGTCGCCGCGGCCGACGTCAACTGGGCCGACATGGTCACCAACGTCTGGAAGTTCATCATCCGGCCGATCGCCGTCGGCGGCATGCTCGTCGGGGCCGGTTACACCCTCTATCGGATGCGGAAGAACCTGGGCGCCGGCCTCAAGCGCTCGATCCGCGACGTCAAGAAGGCGGCCGGACAGGGCGAGGTCGTCTCGAGGCTCGAAAAGGACCTGAACCCGAAGCTCGTCCTCGTCCTCATGGGCTTAACTTTCGTCCTGATGGTCTTCGTTTACAACACCTTCTCCAAATCCCTCGGCTCGGCCCTTGTGGCCGCCGCGGTCATGGCCATCGCCGGCTTCTTCTTCGCCGCGGTCTCGGGCAACCTCGTCGGGACGATCGGCTCGTCCAATAACCCGATCTCCGGCCTGACCCTGTCGACACTGATCATCGCCGCCCTGCTCATGGTCGTCGTCGGGGCGACCGGGACGAGCGGCGTCGCGGCCGTTCTCGGCGTCGCCGCCGTCGTCTGCGTCTCCTCGGCCGTCGCCGGCGAGATGCTCCAGGACCTCAAGGTCGGGCACATCCTGGGCGGCACGCCCTGGAAGATGCAGGCCGGCAACATCCTCGGCATCCTCGTCGCCTCCCTGGTCATGTATTTTCCGCTCATGCTCCTCCACGGCGCCTTCACCTTCGGCAGCAAGGAACTGCCCGCGCCCCAGGCCGGCCTCATGGCCGCCCTGTCTCAGGGCATCGTCGGCGGCGAGATGGCCTGGCCGCTCGTCATCGTCGGCATGCTCATGGGTTTCGCCTTCATCCTCGTCCAGGTCAAGTCGCCGATGCTCGTCGCCGTCGGCATGTACCTGCCGCTCGAGACGACCTTCGCCATCTTCATCGGCGGCATGATCAAGGGTCTCGTCGACAAGTCCATGGCCAAGAGAAAATTCAACGCCGCCCAGACCGCCCGGGCGACCAACGTCGGCATCCTGCTCGCCGCCGGTCTGATCGCCGGAGAAGCATTGATGGGCCTCATCAAGGCGGCCTGGAAATTCTTCTTCCTCCAGAACGTCATCCATTCCGATATCCCGTTGCTCTTCAAGAGCGGCAAGTACTTCGGCGTGGTCGACCTCTACATCGGCGGCCTGGCCGTCCTCGTCCTCATCGGACTCTACCTCATCAAGGTGCCGCTCAAGAACGCCGGCGCCGCCGACGAACCGGCGCCGCCTTCGGCCGTCATCTGATCATAAAGAGGGACTGTCCTCATTCGGGGGCCTTTTTTGATATGCCCCCGAATGAGGGCTGTCCCTCTTTCTCTTTTTCGGGTAAAATGAACGCGGAAGGGAAACCATGGCTTTGCGCGAGATCCTCATCATCGGGCACCCGATGCTCGTCGAGAAGGCGGAGCCCGTCGCCCTCGTCGACGAGGACATCGTCCGCCTGGCCGGGGACATGGCCGAAACCGTCCACGCCGCCCCGGGCATCGGCTTGGCCGCGCCCCAGGTCGGCGTCGGCAAGCGATTGATCGTCGTCGACCTCTCGGTCGGCGAGAGGAAGGACGACCTGATCGTCCTCGTCAACCCGGAGATCGTCAAGAAAGAAGGCTCGGTCACGTGCGAGGAAGGCTGTCTCTCGGTCCCGGACATCCGCGAGAAAGTGACCCGGCCTTACCGGGTAACCGTTCGAGGCCTCGACATCGAGGGACAGCCGGTCGAGATCGACGCCGAAGACCTCCTGGCCCGCGTCCTCTGTCACGAGATCGACCATCTCGACGGCATCCTCTTCATCGAGAGGCTCTCTCCCTTGAAACGGAAGCTCATCCGGAAAAAGCTGAAAAAGAACGCGGCGGCCGGCGTGATCCTATGAGAATCGTCTTTTTCGGGAGCCCGGCGGCGGCCCTCCCCTCTCTCCGGGGACTCATCGAAGCGGGACACACCGTCGAGCTCGTCGTCACCCAGCCCGATAAGCCCGCCGGGCGCGGCCGGAAGGTCCTGCCCTCCGCAGTCAAGTCCCTCGCCCGCGAACGGGGGTTCCCCGTGATCGAGCCGGCCAAGATCCGTACGGACGAAACGGCCCTCGAACGAGTTCGGACGGCCGCCCCCGACGTCAATGTCGTCGTCGCCTACGGGCAGATCATCCCGAACGCCGTCCATTCCCTCCCCCGGCACCGCTCTCTCAACGTTCATTTCTCCCTTCTTCCGAAATACCGCGGCGCGGCCCCCGTCCAATGGACCATCCTCAACGGCGACGCGGAATCCGGAGTGACCATCATCGAGCTCAACGACAGGATGGACGAAGGCGACATCCTGGCCGTGAAGCGTGTTCCCGTCGGGCCTCGTGAAACGGCACGGGAACTCGAAGATCGCCTGGCCGGGCTGGGAGCGGCGCTCCTCATCGATACGATCGAACATATCGACGGGGTCAGCCGCATCGCTCAAGACCATCGCCTGGCCTCCCCGGCCCCCAAGATCAAGAAGGAGGACGGCCGGATCTGCTGGGAGGACGCGGCCCCGGCCGTGGACCGGAGGGTCAGGGCCCTGGCCGACCGCCCCGGCGTCCACACCTATTTCAAGGGGCGGAGGACCGGCATCTTGGGCGGCAGGAACCTCGAAACGGCTGGCGGCGGGCAGGCGCCGGGCACGGTCCTCACGATCGGGAAAGAGGGCCTGACGGTCTCCTGCGGCGGCGGGACGACTTTTTTGATCGAAGAGATCCAGCCGGAGGGCAAAGGCCCGATGGCGGCCTATGCCTTTTCCCTTGGGACGAGGATCGGCCCCGGCGATTGCTTGGGATAAGGGGCAGCCGGCGGCCGGCTATTCTTCGAGGAGGTAGTTCCAGGGATTGACGCGTTTGCCGTCGCGCCAGACTTCGTAATGGACATGGGGACCGACGGCTTTGCCCGACTGGCCGATGTAGCCGATGACATCCCGCCTCTTGACCCTCTGTCCGGCTTTGACGGCGAACTTGCTCATGTGGCCGTAGACGGTCGTGAATCCGTTGCCGTGACTGATGGTGACGTTCCTGCCCAAGTACTTGTCTGTCTGGACCTTGATGACGATCCCGTCGGCCGTGGCCACGATGGGGTTACCGATGTTGGTCGAGATGTCGATCCCGTAGTGCATCGTCCACACCCCGGTGAAGGGATCGTTCCTCTTGCCGAAAGGCGAGGCCATCCAGCCCACAGCCGGCATGATCGAGGGCGTCGAGGCCAGCCGCAGGCTGTCGCTCTCGAAAAAATTGAGCAGGCTGTTGAGGTTGCTCTCGATGCTCATGGCCTTTTGATTCAGGTTCTGGATCGTGCCATTAGAGAGGATCTGGGGGCCCCTCGGGACGGGCGCCTGTTCGGACTCGGGTTCTTCGGTCTTCCCGGGATCGCCGCCGCCGATCCCGGCCGGCGCGGTCAGGACGTCGGGCGACTTCAGCCCGGCCATGATGTTGAGCTTCTTGGTGTAGCTTTCGAAGTGCGAAATGGTCGCCTTAAGCTCGCCGATGGACTTCTCGTAGTCGGCGATCACCATTTTCTGTTCGGCCGTTTCCGCCCGGAGGGCCTTGTATCTGCCCCGGATGACGCTCATGCGGACGTAATCGACGAGCACGGCGGCGAGGGCCAAGCCGAGGACCACCCCTCCCACGGCCAGGGATTTCAGGGCCCGCTGGGAAAAGGACAAGGTTTTAGTGCTGGTCTTCGTGTGCGGAACGATGATGACAGACAGATGTTTTTTAGCCATTGTCCTCGTCTCTAGTACCACATTCGCTTAAAAAGTGTCAAGCCTTATTAGGGGGAAATTCTCCTCCCCGCGTTTGGCTAGTCCCAATACCGTCAGGAAGGCCGTCCCTCCTCAGGGCAAACGGTTACCCGCCGCAAAGGACCGACCCGCCGTTGACATCCAGGATCTCTCCCGTGACGTGCCGGGCCAGGTCGGACGCCAGGAACAGGATCGGGCCGGCGATGTCTTCCGCCGGAGGGATCCGCCTCAGCGGGATCGTCTGGCGGACCTTCTCCTTGAATCCCGGCTCGCTGAAACTCGGCGCGCTCATGTCCGTATCCACCCAGCCCGGGGCCACGGCGTTGACCCGGATTCCGAACGGGGCCAACTCGACGGCCAGGGACTTGGTCAGGGAATGAAGGGCGCCCTTGCTCGCCGCGTAGTGGGAATGGAACGCCTCTCCCCTGACGCCGGCCGTGGAGGTGACATTGATGATGGATCCCCGCCCGTGCTCCTTCATGGCCGGGACGACGGCGTTCGTAGCGTAGAAGACCCCATCCACGTTGATCCCGATCGTTTCCCGGTAGACGGCGTCGTCCATCCGTCCCATCTCGAGGTAGGTCCAGACCCCGGCGTTGTTGATCAGGGTGTCGAGCTCCCCCCATTTGGCCAGGACGTCTCCGACCATCCGGTCGACGTCGGAATGGGAGGATATGTCGGCCTTATAGACGAGACACCGGCGGCCAAGCTTTTCCACGCTCTTTAATACTTCCTCGGCCGCCTTTTGGTTGCTGACGTAGTTCAGGGCGACATCGGCGCCCGCTTGGGCGAAAAGAAGGGCCGTCGCCCGTCCGATGCCCCGCGACCCGCCGGTGACCAGGACTTTTCGCCCGTCGAGCCGGATCATCGGACGTACCCCAGGCTGAAGTCGCCCATCTTATGGAATTCGAGGTAGCGGTAGATCTCCTCGGCCTTGGGCAGGACCTTTTCACGCATGACAGCCATGTATTCCTGGACCGTGGGGATCTTGCCTTTGAGAGCGGTCAGGGCGGCCAGCTCGGCCGAGCCCAGGTAAACGCGGCTATTGTCCCCCAGCCTGTGGTCGAAATTCCGGGTCGATGTGGAAAAGACCGTCGTCCCGGCGCCGACCCGGGCCTGGTTGCCCATGCAGAGGGAACATCCCGGCAGCTCGGTCCGGCCGCCGGCCGCGGCGTAGATCGCGTAATATCCTTCCCGCTTGAGCTGGGCGGCATCCATCTTGGTCGGCGGCGTGATCCAGACCCTGGCCGGCGGAATGCCCGCCTTGTCGAAAATGCGGCCGGCGGCCCTGAACTGGCCGATGTTGGTCATGCACGAGCCGATAAATACCTCCTGGACCGGGTCGCCGGCGATGGCCGAGAGAGGCCTGACGTCGTCGGGGTCGTTGGGGCAGGCGACCAGGGGCTCGGTGATCTCCGCCAGGTCGATCTCGAGGACGGCCTTGTATTCGGCATGAGAGTCCCGCTTGATGAGGACGGGATCCTTCAGCCATTGACGACAGGCCGCGATCCGCTTGCGGAGCGTGTCGGCGCTCTCGTAGCCCTCCTCGATCATCTTTTCCATGAGGGCGATATCGCTTTTAAGGTATTCGGCGACGCGCTCCTCTTTGAGGGCGATCACGGCGGCCGCGGCCGACCGCTCCGCCGAGGCGTCGGTCAGCTCGTAGGCCTGGTCCACGGGCACGTCTTCGAGTCCCTCCATTTCCAGGACGCAGCCGTTGAAGATGTTCTTCTTATTCTTCTTTTCGACCGTCAGCAGACCTTTCTTGACGGCGAAATAAGGGACGGCGTTGACGGCGTCGCGCAGGGTGATCGCCGGGTTGAACTTCCCCTTGAACTTGACGAGTACGGATTCCGGCATGTCGAGAGGCATGAAGCCGAGCGCCCCGGCGAAGGCGACCAGGCCGGAGCCGGCCGGAAAGCTGATGCCGATGGGAAAGCGCGTGTGGGAGTCGCCGCCCGTGCCCACGGTGTCGGGCAGGATGAGCCGGTTCAGCCAGGAATGGATGACCCCGTCGCCGGGCTTGAGGGAAACGCCCTTGCGGGCGACCATGAACGGAGGGAGTGTCTTGTGCATCATGGCGTCGGCCGGCTTGGGATAGGCGGCCGTGTGGCAGAACGACTGCATGAAGAGGTCGGCCTGGAATTCGAGGCAGGCCAGTTCCTTGAGCTCGTCGGCGGTCATGGGGCCGGTGGTGTCTTGTGAGCCGACCGTGGTCATGTGCGGTTCGCACGCCGTTCCGGGGAGGACCCCAGCGACGCCGCAGGCCCGGCCGACGATCTTTTGGGCCAGCGTGTAACCTTGTTTCGGCTTGGGCCTGGGATTCTCGACGTTGATGAAGAAGTCCGCTTCGCCCAGGCCGAGCGCCTTGCGGGCCTTGGCCGTGAGCTGGCGGCCGATGATGAGGGCCAGGCGGCCGCCGGCGCGGAACTCGTCCTTGAGGGTGGGGGGCCTCATCTCGAGCTTCGAGATCTCCTCGCCCCCCGCGCCGAGGATGACCCCGGCCTTGAAGTCGAGGGTAATGACCTCCCCCGTTTTCATCCGGGTCACGTCGGCCAAAAGGGGCAGGCCGCCGGAGTCCTCGGCCGTGTTGAAGAAGATCGGAGCGATCAGGCCGCCGATGACGACGCCGGCCCGCCTCTTGTTGGGAACGAATGGGATGTCCTCCCCGATGTGCCATATCAGGGAGTTGCAGGCGGATTTGCGGCTCGACCCCGTGCCGACGACGTCGCCGACGAAAGCCACCCGGTGGCCCTCCTCGCGGAACTTCTTGATGACGCCGTTCCCGCCGGGGAAGCGGGTCTGGCCCATCGACTGGGCGTGAAGGGGGATATCGGGCCGGGTGGACGCATGGCCGGCCGGGGAGAAATCATCGGTGTTGATCTCGCCGTCGATTTTAAAGACCTTGAGGACGAGCTTTTCCGGGAATTCCGGGCGGGACAGGAACCACTCCCCTTTGGTCCAGGATTCCAGAACGGCCTTGGCCCAGGGGTTCGTCCCGGCGAGCTTGACGATCGTCTCGAGATGGCCGTAGACGAGGACGATCTTCTTCAGGGCATCGGCGGCGGCCGAGGCGATGGCGTTATCGGCAAGCGCCTCGACCAGGGGTTCGACGTTGTAGCCGCCGAGCATCGTCCCCAGCATCCGGACGGCGTCGCCGCGCGAAACGGCCGGGGACTTGACCGTTCCCTTGGCCACCGAGGCCAGCCAGGCGGCCTTGACCTTGGCCGAGGGGTCGACGCCGGGCGAAACCCGGTTCTCGAGAAGACCATGGAGAAGGCCGCCCTGTCCCGGGTCGGGCTTCTCGAGGTTCCGGCAGACTTCTTCGACTTCGGCCGGCGTCAAGGGCAAGGGCGGCAGGCCGATCTTCGCACGTTCCTTTTCCTGCTCGAAATAGGAATCCAACATGGCTCGTCTCCTCGTATGCGATTTAGCGCAATCTACTTTATAGGTATTGCTCCGGCTTTGTCAAAATTTCAGTTGCTTTTCGAGGTGAAAACAGTTAGAATTTGGTTCCTGTTTCTTTCTATCCTAATCTACATCAAATGGAGGGATTCACAGAATGGATATCGCCGCCATCGACAGAGCCAAGGAGCATTTCGGCAAGCTCCTCGAAGCGCAGATGAAACGGATGGAGAAGGTCAAGGCCTCTCCCGATTGGATCGATTACACCAAGCTTTCGCCGCTCAAGATCGGCATCCTCGCCGGCGACGGCATCGGCGTCTATATCGCCGCCCAGTCGAAGCGCGTCCTCGAGTTCCTGCTCCGGGACGAAGTCAAGGCCGGCAAGGTCGTCATCGCCGACATCGAAGGCCTGACCATCGAAAACCGCGCCGCCCACGGCTGCGCCATCCCGTCCGACGTCCTGGCCGAGATCAAGAAGTACCCCGTCACCCTCAAAGGCCCCACGACGACGCCGCGCAAGGGCGACCCCTGGCCCAACATCGAGAGCTGCAACGTCGCCGTGCGCAAGGAGCTCGACCTCTTCGCCAACGTCCGGCCGGTCCGCATCCCGAAGCAGGGCATCGACTGGATATTCTTCCGCGAGAACACCGAGGACCTTTACGCCCTCGGCTCCAACGGCATCGACGTCGACGCCGACATCTCCATCGACTTCAAGCTCATCACCGGCCCCGGTTCCGACCGCATCTGCCGCCTGGCCTTCGAGCACGCCAAGAAGAACGGCCGGAAGCGGGTGACCTGCGTCACCAAGGCCAACGTCGTCAAGACGACCGACGGCCGCTTCCTCGAGAACTTCTACCGCATCGCCAAGGAGTACCCCGGCATCGAGACCGACGACTGGTACATCGACATCATGACGGCCAAGCTCGTCGACGAGAAGCGCCGCCGCGACTTCCAGGTCCTGGTCCTGCCCAACCTCTACGGCGACATCCTGACCGACGAGGCCGCCGAGTTCCAGGGCGGAGTCGGCACGGCCGGCAGCGCCAACATCGGCAAGCAGTATGCCATGTTCGAAGCCATCCACGGCTCGGCCCCGCGCATGGTCACCGAGGGCCGGGCCCAGTACGCCGACCCCTGCAGCATGATCCGGGCCGCGGCCATGCTCCTCAACCACATCGGCTACACCGGCGCAGGCAAGAACCTGGAAATGGCTCTCGACATCACCGGCCAATACGAGAAGAAGCTGCTCATCACCGGCCGGGCGACGGGAGTGACGGGAGCGGAGTTCACCGATTACGTCATGGACTGGGTCAAGAACCCCAAGCTCCGGCAGACCTGGGAAGGCTACGTCAAGGGCTGAGCCCACAATACTTGTAAAGGAGACTTTCATGCGCAAGAAAATCGCACTCATCGGCGGCGGACAGATCGGCCAGATCCTGGCCATGCTCGCGGCCCAAAAGGAGCTGGGGGACATCGTCATCCTCGACATCCCCGAGCTCGAGAATCCGGCCAAGGGCAAGGCCCTCGACCTCATGGAGATGGCTCCCCACGGCAATTACGACGCCGAGATCTCCGGCACGTCCAACTACAAGGACATCGCCGGCGCCGACGTCGTCATCGTCACGGCGGGCAGGCCGCGCCAGGCCGGCATGACCCGCGAAGACCTCCTGGCCGTCAACCTGGATATCATCAAGCATGTCGCGGCGGGCGTCAAAGAGCACGCGCCCAAGGCGTTCTGCATCATCGTCACCAACCCCCTCGACGCCATGGTCTACGCTTTCTCCAAGGTCACCGGATTCCCGCGGCACCAGGTCATCGGCATGGCCGGGACCCTCGATACGGCCCGCTGGCGCTCCTTTGTCGCCATGGAGCTCGGCGTGTCGGTCAGCGATGTCGCCGGGACCGTCCTCGGCGGACACGGCCCGAGCATGGTGCCCCTTCCCCGCCTGACCACGGTCGGCGGCGTGCCCCTCACGGAGATCGCCACCAAGGAACAGATCGACAAGCTGGCCACCCGGACCCGCGAAGCCGGGACCGAGATCGTCAAACTCTTCGGCAAGGGCTCCGCGTTCTTCAGCCCGGCCTGGAGCGCCATCGTCCTGGCCGAGTCCTACCTCAAGGACAAGCGCCGCATCCTCCCCTGCGCCGCCCTTTGCCAGGGTGAATACGGCGTCCAGGGCCTGTTCATCGGCGTGCCGGCCATGATCTCGGCCAAGGGCATGGAAAAGATCTATGAGATCAAGCTTAACGACGAAGAGAAGGCCATGCTCTCGAAGACGGTCGACGTCGTTAAGAAAACCGTCGAAGAGACAAAACTCTAAGACGGGACGATCCGAGAACAAAGAAGAAAGGGGACACGCACCCCGGTGCGTGTCCCCTTTTGTGTTCCCTTTTTAGCCCTTTCCGTCCCCTCCGTTGGTTCCAGCGCCATCCCGTCTTTATTTCCTCAGACCCGGAGCGTATAATACCTTCCATCGCAAGGTCCCCATCGGCAGCACACCCCCATGCCCACACGACTTCCGATACACAGGTCTGAATCATGATAAAAGACAACGGCACGGTCGGCGACAAGATCAAGCGGACCTTGATCGGCAAGCCCCGCAACATCAAGGACCCGTCCATCTTCCACAAGCTGGCCTTGATCCCCATCCTGGCCTGGATCGGGCTCGGCGCCGACGGCCTGTCCTCGGCCTCCTACGGTCCCGAGGAGGCCTTTAAAGTCCTAGGCAAGCACACCTACCTGGCCCTGGCCCTGGCCCTGGCCACCGCCCTGACTGTATTCATCATCTCCTACGCCTACTCGCGCATGATCGAGTACTTCCCGACCGGCGGCGGCGGCTACGTCGTCGCCACCCAAACCCTCGGCGAGAAGGCTGGCGTCCTCTCGGGCAGCGCCCTCCTCGTCGACTACATGCTGACGATCACCGTCTCGATCGTCGCCTGTGGCGACGCCCTCTTCAGCTTCTTTCCGGCCTCCGTCCAGCCGCTCAAAACCCCCTTCGAGATCATGGCCATCATCTTCCTCGTCGTCATCAACCTGCGCGGCATCAAGGAATCGGTGACCATGCTGGCCCCGATCTTTATCGTCTTCATCATAACCCACGCCCTCCTCATCGGCTACGGCATCCTCAAGCACATCCCCGAGATCGGGGCCGTGGCCGCTGATGTCCGGTCCGGGTTTCAGGGCGGACTGGTCACCCTCGGCTTGGGCGGCATGGCCCTCCTCTTCCTGCGGGCCTTCTCGCTCGGCGGCGGCACCTACACCGGGATCGAGGCCGTGTCGAACGGCCTGCAGATCCTGCGCGAGCCCCGCGTCCAGAACGGCAAGAAGACCATGGTCTACATGTCGGTATCCCTGGCCCTGACGGCCGGAGGCATCCTTGTCTGTTATCTCTTCCTCGGCGTCAGTCCGGTCGCGGGCAAAACGCTCAACGCCGTGCTCGCCGGCGATGTCTTCGGCGGCTGGAGCTTCGGCGGCTTCCTGGCCCTCGTCACCCTCTTCTCGGAGGCCGCCATCCTTCTCGTCGCCGCCCAGGCGGGTTTCGTCGACGGACCGCGGGTCATGGCCAACATGGCGACAGACTACTGGTTTCCCCACCGCTTCGCCTCCCTGTCCAGCCGCCTGACGATGCAGAACGGTGTCATGCTCATGGGCGGCGCGGCCGTTTTGCTCCTCCTCTATTCGCGCGGCCGGATCTCGACGCTCATCGTCATGTATTCGATCAACGTCTTCCTGACTTTTTCGCTGTCCCAGCTCGGGATGTCCCGGTTCTTCATAAAAAACAGGCGCCGGGACGCCCTCTGGAAAAAGCACCTCCCCGTCCATGTGATCGGCCTGGCCGTGTGCCTGTCCATTCTCGTCGTCACGGTCCTCGAGAAATTCACCCAGGGCGGTTGGCTGACCCTCGTCATCACCTTGGTCGTGGTCATTCTCTGCTACCTCATCAAGGGCCACTACAACAGGGTCCGCACGGGCGTGCGCGAGCTCGACGACATGCTCGTGGCCATCCCCCACAGGGGCCAATACAACATGGACCCGGCCAACCCGAAGGAGATGACGGCCATCCAGCTCGTCAGCAGCTACAGCGGTTTCGGCGTCCACACGTTCCTGTCGATCATCCGAGGATTCCCGGGACTCTATAAAAACTTCGTTTTCATCTCCGTCTCCGAGGTCGACGCCGGGGCCTTCAAGGGGTCCGACGCCGTCTCTAGCCTGGATGGATCGACCACCGACGCCCTCAAGAAATACATCGACCTGGCCCGCCGACTGGGTTTCCCGGCCGAGTCGCGCCATGACATTGGCATAGACGTCGTCCAAACGGCCTCGGCTCTCTGCCAATCCGTCTCCCGCGAATTCCCCAAGTCCACCGTCTTCGCCGGGCAGACGGTTTTCCGGCGGCCCGGCATCGTCAACCGCATCCTCCACAACGAAACGGCCTTCGCCATCCAGCAGGAACTGCGCTGGAAAGGCATCACGACGGTCATCCTCCCCATCCGCATCAATATTTAGGATTTACGGAGCGTTGACAAATCGCCGGTGGAAAAACCGGGACATAACCTTTTTCTCTTGAAAAGGGATTGTGTCCCAGGGATTTTTCCGGGGAGGGCGATTGACAAATCGCCGGCGTCCGGATATTAAGGTCCTACGAAACACGATTCGCGACGAGGAGGCCTCCCATGCCCCGGACAAGATCCAAGAATACTCCGCTCCCCGCCCTCGTCGCCGTCGCGAGTTGGATCGTGGCCCTCATCGTAGGGACGGCCTGCCGTTTCACCTCAACCTCCAGCGGCGCGCGGGTCGAGGAAAGAACCGAGGCCATCCGGACCTATCCGTTCTCCGATCCGGACCCGGTCCCGATCTTCGCCCGGTCGTCGATGTGGGGCCAAGGGTCGCGCCTCTATCCTTACTTTGTTTTCGACCGTTTCACGGCCGACCCCGTCGAGAAGTCCTGGACGGTCGTTCGATTGAAAAATCCCTATATCGAAGTCGCCGTCCTGCCCCAAGCCGGAGGAAAGGTCTGGGGGGCATCCGAAAAGGCGACCGGAAGGGAATTCATCTACTGGAACCACGTTCTGAAGTTCCGCCAGATCGCCCTGCGCGGGCCGTGGACCTCGGGCGGCATCGAGTTCAATTTCGGCGTCGTCGGCCACGCCCCGTGGACGGCGACCCCCGTCGACTACTTGCTCCGGCAGAACCCGGACGGCAGCGCCAGCTGTATCGTCGGAACGATGGACCTGCCCTCGCGGACCCGCTGGAGCGTCACCATCACCCTGCCCAAGGACGGCGCCGTCTTCGAGACCAACGCCCTCTGGGTCAATCCGACGCCGTTCAGCCAGTCCTACTACGCCTGGTCCTGCGCCGCCGTGAAGACCGCCGACGATCTGAGATATATCTTCCCCGGTCAGTGGTTTATAGGCCACGACTATTCCGTCCCGCTCGAGCCCTGGCCCGTCGACAGAAAGGGCCGGGACCTCTCGTATTACAGGAACAACGCCTTCCCCGGTTCCAAGAGCTACTTCACGGTCGGCGAGTACGAGGACTTCACCGGCGGCTGGTACGAAAAGACCGACGCCGGGTTCGGCCACTGGTCCCGCTACGAGGACATGCCCGGCCGCAAGGTCTGGATCTGGGACCTGTCACGCTCGGGCGAGATCTGGGTCGACCTGCTGACCGACAAGGACGGGCAGTACAGCGAGCCACAGGCCGGCCGGCTCCTCAACCAATCCGACCACGGCGACTTTCCGCCTGGCGCGGCCGATCGCTGGCAGGAAATGTGGTTCCCCTATCGGGGCATCGGACCTATGGCCAAGGCCTCGCCCCACGCCGTCCTGAACGTCGCCCGCTCGGGCGAAACTCTCACCCTGGGCCTCTTTCCGCTGCGCCCGGTATACGAAGAATTCACCGTCAAGGCCGCCGGCCGGGAGGTCTTCCGCGAGCGCCTCATCCTGAGGCCGGAGCAGGTCTGGAAGAAGGACATCCCGCTGGCCGGCGCCGCGACCGACGCGGCTCTTGAAGTCCGGCTCGGCGACAAGCTCGTCTACGAGAGCGCTCCGAAGGCCGACGACATCGACCGGCCTCTCCACTTCAGCTTGCCCTCCGGAAGTTCGGCCGAGTCCCTCTACCTCCGGGCGCGCGGCCTCGAGCGCGAACGGCGCCTGCCCGAAGCCCTGGAAAAATACCTTGCCGCGATCGACGCCGAACCGCTCCACGTCCGGGCCCTCTCCCGCGCCGCCGAACTCGCCACCCGCCGTGGCGAGCCGGCCCGGGCCCTGGAATACGCCAGCCGGGCGCTCTCCGTCTCGATGTACGACGCCGAGGCGAATTACGTCTATGGCGTCGCCGCCCGGCGGCTGGGACGGCTCGTCGATGCCAAGGAAACCCTGGGCTGGGCGGCCCGCTCGGCCCAATTCAAGTCCGTGGCACAAGTCCAGTCGGCCGAGATCGCCATCTTTGAAAAAGACTATGGGCGGGCCGCGGATTATGCCCTCAAGGCCCTCGAGGCCGACGCCCGGAGCGTCAACGCCCTCGAGGTCCTGGCCGCGGCCCATCGTTTGGCCGGCCGGAAGGCCGAGGCCGGCCGCGTCCTGGACCGGCTCCTCGATCTCGACCCTCTCGACCACCTGGCCCGGTTCGAACGCTACCTCCTCTATCGGAACCCCAAAGACCTCGAGGCCTGCCGGGCCCTCATCCGCAACGAACTGCCTCACGAGACCTGGCTCGAAATGGCCGCGTTCTATGTCCGTCTCGGACTCGTCGACGACGCCGTAACCGCCCTGCGAGCCGCGCCCGTCCATCCAACCGTCTTCTATTCGCTGGCCTTCCTTCTCCGCGCCGGCTCCCCTTCCGAAAGCGCCTCCTGGCTCGAGAAGGCCTCTGCGATGTCTCCCAACCTCGTCTTTCCCTTCCGCGAGGAGGAGATCGCCGTTTTCTCCTGGGCCGTGGCGGCCCGGCCGGCCGACTGGAAGCCCAAGTACTATCTTGCCCTCATCCTGTGGGGCAAGGGCCGCCTGGAGGAGACGCGGGACCTTTTCGAGATGTGCGAGAACGCCGACTTCGCTCCCTTCTACATCGCCCGGGGCTCTTTCTTCGAAAGAGACGATCCCGCCAGGGCCTTCGCCGACTATAAGAAGGCCATCGAACTCGACGCCGGGAGTTGGCGGGCCCGGCACATCCTCGCCGCCTATCAGTTGAGGCGAGGGCATAAAACGGAAGCCCTGGCCGTGGCCCGGCAGGCGGCGGCCGATTTTCCGGCGGAAGTCCCGCTCCGGATCGACCTCGCCGAAACCCTGTTAGCGGTTGGACAGCCGGCCGAAGCCGAGGCCGTCCTGAACACGGTCTCGGCCTTGCCCTACGAGGGCGCCAGCGACATCCACGGCCTCTACGTCCGAACACATCTGGCTCTCGGCATCGAAGCCATGAAAAAGGCGGCATGGCCGGCTGCCATCGAAGCCTTGGAGAAATCGAAACTCTACCCGGAGAACCTAGGCACGGGGGCGCCCTTCCATCCCGACAGCCGCATGCAAGACTTCCTCATCGCGCTTGCGTTAGACAGGATGGGCGAGAGAGACAAGGCCACGGCCCTGCGCCGAGCCATCAGGGAATTTACTTTGACCACCTGGGAAGAATCGCAGCCGCACGGCTACTTCGGCGGTCTCGTCCTCGAACAGTTGGGCAGGAAGGAGGACCGGCTCAAGGCCCGCGAGCTCCTCGGCCGGGCCGCCCGGCCGTCGGCCGAGATCCTGGAGCTTATCCGAAAATTCCAGTAAGACCGGCCCGGGTCAATCCGACGCTTTCTTCTCGCATTTGAGCGAGACGTCCTTGACCTGGCCGGCGCGCAGGACCTTGAACTTGACCTCCTCGCCGCACTTCATCCGGGCCAGAGTTATCCGGACCTCGTTGATGTCCGTGTACGCCTTGCCGTCGACGGAGAGGAGGATGTCGCCCTTCTCGAATTCGGCCCCGCCGGCCACCCCCCCCGTCGGCTTGGCGTCGATGACCAGGTTCTCCAGGTTTTCGACCTTTTTGAAGCTCAGGCCGATATTGGGGAAAGCCGGTTTCGCCTCCTCCGGCAGGCCGAAGACGTAGTCGCCGATCGCCCGCGAGACCGTCAGGCTCTTCTTCCCGGACGGCATGGCCACGGCGATGACGGTCTTGAACGGCAGCTTCGACCTCTCGAAGGCCCGGCGATTGAGCCCGAGGTTATAGAGGAGATGCCCGGAACCGACGCAGACGACGACGCGCCGTCCCTCGCTCTCCGCCGCCCGGACGGCATTGGCGCCCATGACCTCGTCCCAGGTCGATTGGGACCTGTAGAGCCCTTCGAAGACCGAGTCGAGCCCGGGCCCCTTCATCGCCTGCGGGATGTCGGCGGACTCGAAGACCGCCCGGATGAGCGTCCGGTGGTCCTGGTTGGTGACGTCCGGCGTCCCCGGGATGAGCGCCCTTTCCTCTTCGCTCAAGGCGTCCCAGCCCCGCATCCGGATCTTGGAGATGATCTCCCGCGGGATGTTCAAGGCGTAGATCGGGAGACGGTGTTCCCAGGCGAAGTCGAAGATCTTCTCGTAATAACCGAAGTTGAAGTTCCAGTTGACGTACCAGCGGATCTCGCGGATGAATTCGTCCTTGGTCAGGATGCCCGCGGTCCACTTGTTGAGCGCCTCCTGGACGGTCACCGGCAGCATCTCCAGGCCGACGGCCAGGTGCTTGTCCCGGGCGTAGAGAGCCCGGATGACCTGGAATTGGATCTCGTGCATAGGCAGCGAGTCGTGGGTCTCGCCGACGTGGACGATGCGGCTCGTCATCATGTCCCTGATCATGCGCTCGAAATCGATGGCCGCGCCCGTTTCGCCGGAAAGGATGGCGCCGGGGCCGACCTCCATGGTCTTGTCCTTGAGCTTGGGATTGCCGATCTTGAGCGTCAGCGTCGGGTCGGGCTTGTCGTCGGCCGGGGTCACGGCTTGGGCCTGGGCCGCCGGCGCCTGGGTTGGCGGTTGAGCTTGGACGAAAGCCGCGGTCAGAAGAGAAAAGGCGACGGCGACACACGGGATACCGCACTTGATCAGGGTCATGACATCCTCCGTCTGCGAGATTTCGTCCCTATCATATCAATCCTTTTTTCCCCGGTCAAAAAACGCTAGAATTAGGGGCCGACACCTTCGTCAGAGAAGATCATGGCGGAAGAAAGAATCGAGACCAAGAAAACCATCCGGACGTTCGCCGCCGCCTCGTTCCTCAACGACATGGGCTCGGACATCATCTATCCCCTCTGGCCGCTCTTCGTCACCCAGGTCCTCAAGGCCAACATGGCCGCGCTGGGCTTCCTCGACGGGCTGGGCGAAGCCCTCGTCTCCCTCTCGCAGGCGGCCTCGGGGTACATTTCCGACAGGACCCGTAAGCGCAAGGTCTTCATTTGGGTGGGCTATCTTTGCGGCGCTTTTTCGCGGCTCGGCTACGCCGCGTCCTCCGTCTGGCAGCACCTCATCCCCTTCCGCATCCTCGACCGGGCCGGCAAGATCCGGAGCGCCCCGCGCGACGCCCTGGTCGCCGATATCTCGACCGACGAGAACAGGGGCCGTCACTTCGGCCTGCTCCGGGCCATGGACAATTCCGGGGCCACGGTCGGCATCCTCATTGCCATCGCCCTCGTCAACGTCCTCGGCTACCGGCTCCTGTTCGCCCTGGCCGCCATCCCCTCGGTCATCGGCGCGCTGCTCATCCTCCGGGCCATCAAGGAACCCAAGGCCGCCGGCGGCCGCGTCTTCAAGGGGCTTTCCTTCAAGGACATCGACAGGAACCTCGTCCTCTACATCGTCCTCAACGCGGTCTTCGCCCTGGGCGCGTTCACCTATTCGTTCCTTCTCCTCTACGCCAAGTCGGCCGGATTCAAGGCCGGGTTCATCCCCGTCCTCTACCTTGTTTTCTCGGCCTCCGCGGCTTTCCTCTCCTACCCGTTCGGTCGCCTTTCGGACAGGATCGGCCGGAAACCCGTCCTGTTCATGGCCTTCGCCGCCTGGGCGGCAGTGTGCGCCGGGGTCGTTTTCGCCCGCGGCCTGGCCGCCGTCACCCTGCTCTTCGTCCTCTATGGCGTCCACAAGGCCGCGCTCGAACCGGTCCAGAAAACGATCGTCGCCGAGCTCGCTCCACAGCCATTCCGGGCCAGTGTCCTCGGCGGGTTCCAGATGGTGATCGGTTTGTGCGCCCTGCCGGCTTCAGTCCTCGCCGGCTGGCTCTGGGATCAGAGGGGGATAACGACGCCCTTCGCCGTGTCGGCGGGGCTAACCGCGGCCGCGGCGCTCCTGCTTCTCTTTGTCAAGGAAAAGAGGTCTATTCCTCTTCCTCGGGCTTGACCCGGCCTTCCCTGACGGCGTCGGCGATGATCTTCTGCTGGACGAGAGCGGGCGCTTCCTCGTAGTGGGAGAATTCCATCAGGTAGGAGCCGCGGCCGCCGGTGATCGACGTCAGCGTGGGCTCGAAGTCGAGCATTTCCGACATCGGCACCTGGGCCTTGAGGACTCGCGACTTCCCTTTCTGCTCCATCCCCTGGACCTTGCCGCGGCGGCCGTTGAGGTTGCCCATGATGTCGCCCATATAGGCCTCGGGCGTGTAGATCTCGACGCTCATGACGGGCTCGAGGATCGTGGGCTTGGCCTCTTTCATGGCCTTCTTGTAGGCCTTGGTGGCGGCGATCTTGAAGGCGATGTCCGAGGAATCGACGTCGTGGTAGGACCCGTCATAGAGGATGACCTTGAAGTCCACGGCCGGGTAGCCGGCCAGGACGCCCTTCTTCCGCGCCTCGAGGATGCCTTTTTCGACGGACGGGATGAAGTTGCGCGGGATGGCGCCGCCGAAAACCTTATCCTCGAACTCGAAGTCCTTGCCGCGGGGGAGCGGTTCCATCTTGATCCAGACGTCGCCGAACTGGCCGCGGCCGCCGGTCTGCTTCTTGTGCCGGCCCTGGACGTCGGCCTTGCCCTTGATCGTCTCCTTGTAGGAGATCTTCGGCGGCTTGAGGTCGACGTCGACGTTGTAGCGCTTCTTGAGCCGTTCGGCGATGATCCGGACGTGGAGCTCGCCGTTCCCGGAGATGAGAAGCTGGGCCGTGTCCGGGTCGCGATCGAACCGGACCGTCGGGTCTTCCTCGATGATCCGGTGCGTCGCTTGGGAGATCCGGTCTTCGTCGGCCCGGGTCTTAGGCTCGATGGCGAACGAGATGGACGGTTCGGGGAACTTGATCGGCGCGAAGGCGATCCCGGCGCCTTTGGCGCACAGGGAATCACCGGTCGCCGTGACTTTGAGCTTAGCCGTGGCGGCGATGTCCCCGGCCTTGGCCTGGCCCGCGGAGATCTGCTCCTTGCCCTGGAGGAAGAACAAACCGACGAACTTCTCGTCGGTGTCGCGGGTCATGTTGGTGACGCCCCCGTCGGGGTTCATCCGGCCCGAGAAGACCCTCATCAGGGAGATCCGGCCGGTGTAGGGGTCGGAAATGGTCTTGAAGACGAGGGCCGCGAACGGCTCGTCCGGGGACGGCTGGACCGTCTGTTCCTCTCCCTTGACCATGACCTTGACGGCTTCCCGTTCGACCGGCGACGGCAGATAGGCGATCATGCCGTCGAGGAGCGGCTGGGCGCCGATATTGGTGAGCCCCGAGGCCGCGAAGACGGGAAAAAGCTGCCGGCCGAGGATGGCCCGCTTCAGGCCGTCATGGAACTCTTCGGGCGAGAGCTCGCCCTGCTCGAGGTATTTCTCCATGAGCTTCTCGTCGCTCTCGGCGACCATCTCGATGAGCTCGCGACGCCGCTTCTCGACGTTGGCCTGCATTTCGGCGGGCACCGCGGCTTCCTGGAACTTGCCGCTTTCGTCCTTATCGAAAAGGAGGGCCTTGCCGGTGACGACGTCGACGACGCCGCTGAAGTTCTTCTCCTCGCCGATCGGCAGTTGAACGGGGATCGCCTTGCGGCCGAAGAACTGCTGGACGGCCTCCAACGCCCGGCCGAAGCTCGAATTCTCGCGGTCGAGCTTGTTGATGACGATGGCCCGGGGCAGGCGATGTTCATCGAGCATGCCCCAGACTTTTTCCGTGCCGACCTCGACCCCGGCCACCCCGCAGACGACCACCGTCGCCGCGTCCACGGCACGGAGGGCGGCCTTGGTGTCCCAGAGGAAATTGCTGTAGCCGGGAGTGTCGACGATATTGACCTTGTGGTCCTCCCGTTCACAGAAGCAGACGGAAACGTTGATCGAGATCTTCCTCTCGATCTCGTCGGGGTCGTAGTCCGTGACGGTATTTCCCTTGTCGACCTTGGTCAGACGGCTCGTCGCCCCCGTGTCGAACAGGAACGCGGCCACGAGCGACGTCTTCCCCGACGAGCCGTGGCCGACCAGGGCGATATTCCGGATCTTATCGACAGCGTAGTCTTTCATTCTCGAGCCTCCTGGGATTCTCGGAAAAACAGAAAGGCCATTTTACCCAATTTCCGGCTTTTCCTCAAGCCCTAATTGGGGACATGTACCTAAGGTACGTGTTACCTTTCTTATTCCGGGGGCCGCTGGGGGGGCTCAAGCATCGCCTTCGTTATTATTCTTCAGGCCTGTCCTATTTCCCGATCGATGACCGCCTCGAGGTCGGGCGGCAGGGGCGAGGCGAACGTCAGCCGCTCGCCGGTCCGCGGGTGGATGAAGGACAGCGTCTGGGCGTGGAGGAACGTGCGAGGGAACTCCCGGGGCTCCTTCTTTCGTCCGTACACGGCGTCGCCGACGATGGGGTGGCCTGCCGCGGCCATATGGACCCGGATCTGATGCGTCCGCCCGGTGATGGGCCGGATCTCGAGGAGGGTCGTTTCGGCGAACATCCGCTGGACCTCGAAAAAGGTCTCGGCCTTCTTGGGGCTCCGGGCCGTGATCGATATCTTTTGCCCGTCTTTCGGATTCCGGCCGAGGGGCCAGCTGAATTTGCCCTCGGGCGCCGAGAGCCGCCCCCAGACCAGGCCGAGGTAGGTCTTCCAGACGACACGCCTCTTGAATTGACCGACGAGATCCGTGTAGGCCAGCGGGCTCCGGGCCACGACCATGACGCCCGAGGTGTCCTTGTCCAGCCGGTGGACGATGCCCGGCCGCTCTTCGCTGCCGATCAGCGCCACCTCCGGAAAATGGTGGATCAGGGCGTTGGCCAGCGTCCCCGAAGGATGGGCCGCCCCCGGGTGGACGACGAGGCCCGGGGGCTTGTCGATGATGATGATATCGGCGTCCTGGTAGATGACCTTGAGCGGGATATCCTCGGGCCGAAGGCCCCCTTCCGGGGGCGGGGCCTCGTAATGGACGGTGACATGATCGCCCGCCTTGAGCTTGTAGCCCGCCTTCCTGGCGTAAGAGCCGACGCGCACCCCTCCCCAGGCGATGACCTTTTGGACCTGGGCCCGGCTCAGGCCGGGGAGCTTGTCGGCGAGGAAAACATCGAGCCTCCCCCCTCCGCCCGCGTCGGTTGTGACGACGAAGTCCGCTTCAGGCAATTTTGCGCCGCTTCAAAACGACGGCCAGCACGGCCCCGGCCAGAAGGCCGAAGAGGCAGAAAAGCTGCGGGTAGGACAGGCTGGAAAGGGGCGTCCCGCCGCGGATGAAATAGATCTTCTCGGAATGGTCGCCGCGGAAGTACTCCGTGAAGAACCGGATGACCGAGTAGTTGATGATGTAAAAGGAAAAGACCTGGCCGTCGAACTTTTTCTTTTTCAGGATGAGGAAGAGGATGCCGAAATTGAGGAAATTGAGGACGGATTCGTAGAGCTGGACGGGATGAAGAGGCGTATGGAGGGGGATGCCCGTGAGGCCGGTGGCGTACTCGCTCTTGAAGACCGCGGCCCAGGGCAGAGAGCACTCCCTGCCGTAGCAGCAGCCGGCGCTGAAACAGCCGATCCGGCCAAAACCGTGGCCCAAGGCCAGGGCCGGCGCGATGAGGTCGGCCGCCGGCCAGGTCGGGATCTTCTTGCGCCGGAAATACCACAGGGCGAAGATGACGCCGAAGGTCAGCCCGCCCTGGAAGACGCCGCCCGACCGGGCCAGCGAGAAGAGCTCCCGGGGGTAGGTGATGTAGTACGAGATGTTGCTGATGAACAGGATGAACTTGGCGCCGATGAGCGAGACGATGATGGTGTAGAACGCCGCGTCCATGATGCGGTTGGCGTCGAGGCCGGCTTTCCGGGCCTGGACATAAATGAACCAGAGGCCGAAGGCGACCCCGACGGCCATCATGAAGCCGTAGGTGTGGATGGTCAGGGGACCGATCTTCACGAGGATGGGGAACATGCGGGTTTCCTCCTGAACAGAATGAGCAGCATCAGGCATGCGCCGATGGTGATGCACGAATCGGCCGCGTTAAAGAACGGCCAGTGGGCCTTGCCGACGTAGAAGTCGAGGAAGTCGATGACGTGGCCGCGGACGAGGCGGTCGAACTGGTTGCCGAGGGCCCCGGCCATGATCAGGGTCAGCGCGACCTTCATCAGCTTGTCGCCGGACGGCGTCTTGAAGAAGTAATAGACGACGAGGGCCAACGCGGCGAGCGAGGCCGCCGTCAGAAGCGCGAAAACGAGCTTGTTGTTCGTTTGGGAGAACGTCCCGAAGATCGCCCCCTTGTTATGGATGCGGGTTATGTTGAAGAACCCGGGGATGACCGTGACCGACTCGTAGAGGTCGACGGACCGGGCGACGAGGTGCTTTGTCGCCTGGTCCAGGGCGACCAGACCTGTCATGAGGAGGACATACGGGGCGTTTTTTTTCATGACCGGGCCGCCTTGACCACTTTTTCGCAGCGCGCGCAGAAGGTCGGATGATCCGCGCTCCGGCCGACGGTGGTCGAGAAGTTCCAGCATCGCTCGCACTTCCCGCCGGGGGCCTTCGTGACCTCGATGGCCAGGTCGTCACCGGCGCCCTCTTCGACCGCGACCGCGGACACGATGAAGAGCGCGGCCAGGTCAGCCTGGCGCGTTTCGAGGAAGGCGGCGTCGGCGGCCGGCGCCTTAAGAGAGACCGAGGCCTCGAGCGAATTGCCGATAAGCTTGGCCTCGCGGGACTTCTCCAGCTCCTTGAGGACCTTCTCGCGGACGTCGAAGAGTCTCTGCATGTCGTCGACGAACGCGGCGCCCCGGGCCCCCAGCCAATCCTGGGCCTTGGGGAATTCGCCCAGGTGGACGGAATCGTCCTTGCCGGAGAAGGCCGGGACGTGGGCCCAGGCCTCGTCCGCGGTGAACGACAGGATGGGAGCCATGAGGAGCAGGCTGTCGCGGAGGATCGAGAACATGGCCGTTTGCGCCGAGCGCCTCTCGAGAGAGCCCCGGCCGGAGCAGTAAGCCCGGTCCTTGACCACGTCGAGGTAGAATGCGCTCAGGTCGACCGTGAAGAAGTCGAGGACGGCGTGGAGGATGGGGTGGAACTCGTAGTCCTCGTAGGACTTGATGACGCGGGCGCGGACCTCTTCGAAGCGGAGGAGGATGAAGCGGTCGAGGTCGAGGAGGTCCGCAGGGGCCACGGTGTCGCGGCCCGGCTCGAAGTCGGAGACGTTCCCGAGGAGAAAGCGCCAGGTGTTGCGGAACTTACGGTAGGCCTCGACGAGCCTCTGTTCGATCTCCGTCCCGAAGCGGGCGTCCTCCTTGTAGTTGAGCATGGCCGCCCAGAGCCGGACGATCTCGGCGCCGCTCCTCTTGATGACCTCGCCGGGGTCGATGACGTTGCCCAGGGACTTCGACATCGCCCTCCCCTGCTCGTCGAGGATGAAGCCGTGGGTGATGCAGGTTCGGAACGGACTGCCGCCCTTGGCCCCGACGCCGACGAGGAGGGAGCTGTTGAACCAGCCGCGGTGCTGGTCATGGCCTTCGATGTAGACGTCGGAGGGCCAGGAGTGGCCGATCTCCCGTTCGAGGACGTTCTGCGAGGCGCCGGATTCAAACCAGACGTCGAGGATGTTGAATTCCTTGTCGAACTCTTTTCCGCCGCAGGCGGGGCAGACGGTGCCCGGCGGGATGAGCGCGGCGGCGTCGCGGACGAACCAGGCGTTGGAGCCCTCGACGGCGAAGATGCCGGCGACGTGACGGCAGACGCCGGCGTCGGCGACCGGCGCGCCGCAGGACTTGCACTTGAAGGCCGGGATGGGAACGCCCCAGGACCGCTGGCGCGAGATGCACCAGTCGGGACGGCCGGCGACCATGCCGTCGATCCGCTCCCTGCCCCACTCGGGGATCCACCGGACGCGGCCGATGGCCTGGCGCGCTTTGGCCCGGAGACCGTTCTTGTCCATGGAAATGAACCACTGTTCGGTCGCCCGGAAGATGACCGGCTTCTTGCAGCGCCAGCAGTGCGGATACGAATGCGAGATCTCCGCCTCCTTGAGCAGGGTCCCGTCGTTCTTCATATCGGCGGTGATGCGGGGGTTGGCTTCGAAGACCCGGAGCCCGGCGTAGCGCGGCACTTCGGGCGTGAAGCGGCCGTCGTCGTCGACGGGCGTGTAGATGTCGATACCGTAGGCGACGCCCGTCAGATAGTCGTCGTGGCCGTGTCCGGGAGCGGTATGAACCGCGCCCGTCCCGTCGTCGAGCGTGACATACTCGGCCAGGACGAAGAGCGACTCGCGGTCGATGAACGGGTGGCGGGCCTTGAGGCCTTCGAGCTCGCGGCCCGTGAACGTGGCCAGCGGTTTGGCCGCCGTCCAGCCGAGTTCCTCGGCGACGATAGGCAGCAGTCTTTTGGCCAGGATATAGACCTCGCCGGCGACTTCGGCGGCGACATACTCGTGGTCGGGATGGAAAGCGATGGCCATGTTGGCCGGGAGCGTCCAAGGGGTCGTCGTCCAGATGAGGACGGAGGCGCGGCGGCCGGCCAGGGCCGGGAACTTGGCGCCCAGGTCGGAGACGACCGGAAAACGCACGTAGATCGAGGGCGAAGTCTTGTCCCGGTACTCGATCTCGGCCTCGGCCAGGGCCGTCCGGCAGTGGATGCACCAGTGGACGGGGCGCTTGCCTTTGTAGACTTCGCCGTTCTCGAAGAAGGCGCCCAGGTACTCGAGGATCTTGGCCTCGTAGGCCGGATGCATGGTCAGGTAGGGGGTGTCCCAGGCGCCCAGGACGCCGAGGCGCTTGAATTCGTCACGCTGGATGCCGATGAACTTTTCCGCGTATTTTCGGCATTCCTCGCGGATGGCCGTCACGGACATGGCCTTTTTCTTCTCGCCGAGCTGCTTGTCCACGTGGATCTCGATGGGCAGGCCGTGGCAGTCCCAGCCGGGGACGTACGGGGCGTAATGCCCGAGCATGGAGCGCGACTTGACGATGAAGTCCTTGAGGATCTTGTTGAGGGCCGTGCCCATGTGGATGTGGCCGTTGGCGTAGGGCGGGCCGTCGTGGAGGATGAACGGCGGCCGGCCGTCGGCGGCGCGCTTCTCGAGGACGCGCTCGTAGAGCTTCTCCGCGCCCCACTTCTTGATGGTTTCCGGCTCCTTCTGGGCCAGGGAGGCCTTCATGGCGAAAGCGGTCTGGGGCAGGTTCAGGGTGCTCTTCACGTCGGACTTGTCGGCCATCTGTGCTCCAATCCTCGGAATCTAATGCGCTATTATAAGCCAAGTTGGGGTGTCCCGCTAGTCTGGAGGCCGCAGGGACCTCGGGGCTCATCTCCGTTCGCTGCGGTGATTCTTTACGCCTTCCCGGTCCGGATGATGGGAGGAGTCCGCGTATCCGTCCCGGAAAGGGCTAAATCCCCGCTTTATGCTCCCTCCGATGACACCCCTCAATCCCTATTGCGGCCTCCTCCAGGCGCCTTCCATTTAGTATTCGCCCCATCGAACCAAATCTTTAATTGCCAATAGGTTACTTATTTTTTATGTAATTACTCAATAAGTTGTGGAGTCAGCGCAGGAGGGGGTGGGGTCGGTCA
>CAZZCH010000045.1:0-25290 GCA_964652895.1 uncultured Eubacteriales bacterium | reverse complement strand
TACTTACTGAGCGTGGCCCGGATCTCGGACATCGGCCGGTTGAGGTCGACCGGGACGGCGACGACATCCGCCGTGGCCGGCCGGGGGAGGTACTTGGCCGGGTCCTTTTCGAGTTTTTCGAGGAAGATGCCTTCGCGGGTGATCTTGGCCTTGACATTCCGGTCGGCGTTGCAGCTGACACCCATCCCGATCGGGCAGGAGGCACCGTGGCGGGGAAGGCGGATGACCCGGACATCGAGGCAGAAATATTTCCCGCCGAAGCCGGCGCCGAGACCGAGCTTGCGGGAGGCCTCGAGGAGCTGGCCCTCGAGCTCGAGGTCGCGGAACGCGTGACCACCCGGGCCTCCGGCCGTCGGCAGGTGGTCGAGATAGCGGGCCGAGGCGAGTTTCACGGTCTTGAGGACGAGCTCGGCCGAGGTCCCCCCGACGACGACGGCCAGGTGGTAGGGCGGGCAGGCCGCCGTGCCGATCCCCTTCATCTTGGCGACCAGGAACTTCTTCAGGGCCTCCGGGTTGAGGACCGCCTTGGTCTCCTGGAAGAGATAGGTCTTGTTGGCCGAACCACCGCCCTTGGCGATGAACAGGAACTGGTACTCATCGCCGTCGACGGCGCTGATGTCGATTTGGGCAGGCAGGTTCGTGGCCGTGTTCTTCTCGTCGTACATCGTCAGGGGGGCGTTCTGGGAATAGCGGAAGTAGTTCTTGGTGTAGGCGTTGAATACACCGCGGGAGAGGGCCTCTTCGTCGCCTCCCCCCGTGAGGACCCGCTGGCCTTTCTTGGCGTTGATGATGGCCGTCCCCGTATCCTGGCACATCGGAAAAAGGCCTTCGGACGAGATGACGGCGTTCTTCAGCATCTCCAGGGCGACGTAGCGGTCATTGGCGGAGCTCTCCGGGTCCTTGAGGATCGCGGCCAGCTGTTCGAGGTGGGACGGCCTCAGCCGGAAGGCGACGTCATGGAAGGCGCGCTCGGCCAAGAGGGTCAGGCCCTCGGGCGCGACCTTGAGGACCGGGCGGCCGTCGCATTCGCCGGCGGCGATGTGGTCCCGCGAAACGGCCTCGTACTCGGTCGTATCCTTTCCTAGGGAAAAGATGGGCGTGTAGGCAAAATCTGGCATGGCACTCCTTCCATAGGTCCGGCGGTCGTCCGCCGGCTTAATGGGCCTGGACCTTGCCCAGGCCGTATTCGTAGCCCTTCTCGAAGGCCAGCAGGTTGAGGCCCTCCGTACCTTTCGGCACCGAGGTCTCGACGGCCTGGCGCATGGCGTCCTTGGAAACGAGCCCGCTCACGGCCGCGAAGAACCCGGCCATGACCATGTTGAGGACGACCTTCCGGCCGAGCTCCTCGGCGATCCGTGTCGCCGGGACGCTGAGAACCTTGACGGTCGACGGCAACCCCTTGGGGTCGACCAGTTCTTCTTCGATGAGGATCATCCCATTCGGGTCGAGCTCGGGGGAGAACTTGACGAACGCCTCCTGGCTCATGATGACCATGACCTGCGGCTGTTTGACGTACGGATAGCGTATGGTCGCGTCCGAGACGATGACTTGGGCGCTGCAGGCGCTGCCTCGGGCCTCGGGCCCGAAGGCCTGGGTCATGGTGGCATTCTTGCCGTCGAAGATGGATGCCGCCTTGCCGATGATGTAGCCGGTCAGGATGACGCCCTGGCCGCCGAAACCGCCGATCTTGATCTCCGTCTTGGCCATGTTATCCCTCGTAAACCTTGTACTTCGAACCGAGGCGTTCCTGGTAATGGGCGTTCATCGCGTCGAGGTAGGTCGGCCGCTCGATGTCGACGAACTTGCCGACGATCATCTTGTCGCGGAGGCCGATGTCGGCGTCTTTCGTCTTGGGCTCGGTTTGGATCTCGCTGTTCTCGCAGTACCAGCGCAGCCGGTCGAGGCCGTCGCCCATTTTCTGCTGGCGTTCGAAGATCGTCGGGCACGGGGCCACGATCTCGATGAACGAAAAACCGGGCTTCTTCATGGCCTCGACCATGGAGTTTGTCTGGTTGTAGACGTGGAGGGACGTCCAGCGGGCGACATAGACGGCGCCGACGGACTCGGCCAGGAAGGGCAGGTTGAAGGGAGTTTCAAAGTTGCCGTACGGCGAGGTCGAGAGGATGGCCCCTTCGGGGGTCGTAGCGGCCACCTGACCTCCGGTCATGGCATAGTTGAAGTTGTTGAGGCAGATGACCGTGATGTCGATATTCCGCCGGG
Organism: uncultured Eubacteriales bacterium; assembly: GCA_964652895.1. Classification (GTDB taxonomy): domain Bacteria; phylum Acidobacteriota; class Aminicenantia; order Aminicenantales; family Saccharicenantaceae; genus RBG-16-66-30. The sequence goes on along the minus strand of CAZZCH010000045.1, from coordinate 23,070 downwards.
CGGCGTTGATGAAATGGTTGCCACCGATGGCGATGATGTCGCCGTCGCCGCTGAAGACGATGACCTTGAGCTTGGGATTGGCCAGCTTCATCCCGGTGGCGAAGGGAATGGCCCGGCCGTGGGTCGTATGGAAGGAGTCGACTTTGACGTAGCCGGCGACGCGGCCCGTGCAGCCGATCCCCGAAACGACCACGACGTCGTCGAGCGGAGTCCCCAACTTTTCCAGGGCCTTGGCGAAACAGTTGACGCTGACGCCGATGCCGCAGGTCGAGCACCAGATGTGGGGCATCCTGTCCATGCGCAGGAAATCGTCCATGGGGTGCTTGTCCGGACCCGTCAACCCGGCGGTCGGACTCAGAGATGCTTTCTGAAGTTCCTTCAGGATCGACACTTGTGCGCCTCCTCGATCTTGTTGACGATATCCTCGATGTTATGGACCGTTCCCCCGCCGTGGCCGGCCAGGATGACGGGGGCCTTGCCCCGGGCCGAGCGGTCGACTTCGTAGAAGACCTGGCCGTAGTTCATCTCGGCCACCACGATGGCCTTGCCCCGGCTGGCCAGCTCGAAGATCCGCTGCTCGGGGAAGGGCCAGACGACGACAAGCCGCAGCATGCCGACCTTCAGGCCCTTCTTCCGGGCGGCCTCGATCGCTTCGACGGCGACCCGGGAGGTGATGCCGTAGGTGACGATGACGACGTCGGCATCTTCGACGCCGGTCTCCTCGTAGCGCCAGATCTTCGGGGCATTGAGACGGATCTTGTTGACCAGCCGGTGGACGAGCTGCTCCTGGACCTCGGGGGTCATCACCGGATAGCCGCGGTAATCGTGGGTCAGCCCGGTGACGTGGAGCCGATAACCGTCCCCGGCCTTGAACATGTCCGGCACGAAGTCCTCGCCCGGCTTGAAGGGGAGGTATTCTCCGGGAGGGAGCTTGGTGAAGCGCCGGGGCGTGATCTCAATCTTGTCGGCGGTGGGGATGACGACCCGTTCCATCATGTGGCCGACGCATTCGTCCATCATGAACATGACCGGCACCCGGTACTGCTCCGACAGGTTGAAGGCGTCGATGACCAGGTCGAAGGTCTCCTGCGGGGAGTTGGGCGAGAGGGCGATGATCTCGTAATCGCCGTGCGACCCCCAGCGGGCCTGCATCATGTCGGCCTGGCTGGGCAGGGTCGGCAGACCCGTGGACGGCCCGCCGCGCTGGACGTCGACGAAGACGCACGGCGTTTCGGTCATGGCCGCCAAGCCGATATGCTCCATCATCAGGGAAAAGCCGGGCCCGCTGGTCACGGTCATGGCCTTCTTGCCGGCCCAGACGGCGCCCTGGAGGGTGATCGAGGCGGCCAGTTCGTCCTCCATCTGGATGAAGAGCGCCCCTTCCACCAGCGGGGCGCGGCGGGCGAACCTTTCCACGACCTCGGTCGAGGGAGTGATCGGATAGCCGGCGATGAACCGGCAGCCGGCCGCCAGGGCGCCCTCGCAGCAGGCGAAGTCGCCGTCGATGTAATGGGATCCGGTGAGAACTCCTTTGGGATCGGCTTTCATGGTTTTTCCCCAGCGTTGGGCGGCTCATAGGTGTAGATGGCGAACTCGGGGCAGATCATGCGGCAGAAGCCGCAGTCGACGCACAGCTCGGCCTTGACGATCTCCGGCGGGTGGTACCCCTTGGCATTGTACTTCTTGGCGGTGATAAGGACGCCGTGGGGGCAGTACTCGATGCAGAAGCCGCAGCCCTTGCAGCGTTCCTCGAGGATGACGATCTCGCCGTGGGGCGTCTCCGGCCGGGGGAGCCCGAACGGTGTTTCTCTTTGCCTTACGGGCATGGCTGAACCTCGCTCATGGATTACCGCAGCGTTCCTTGGTATTTCGTCGTCAACTGCTTTTTCCGGACGTCGGGATTGGAGTAGTCCGGCAGGAGCATCGGCGCGACCTGTTTTTCGACGGGGACATGACCCTGTTCGAGGGCTTTGTGATAGGCCCGAACGTGTTCGAGCGACAGGGCCCCGTCCTTGGGAACCTTCTTGATGTATTCGGCCGCGCTGCAGCCGGCGATCCGGCCGAAGACCACGACATCGAGAAGGGAGTTGCCCATCAAGCGGTTCTCGCCGTGAATACCTCCGCTGACTTCCCCGGCGGCGAAGAGGCTGGGGACGACGGTCTCGGCCCGGCTGTTGATCTCGAGCCCGCCGTTCTGGTAGTGGAGCGTCGGATAGACCAGCATCGGCTCCTTGGTGATGTCGATCCCGTAACGGTGGAAGAGGATCCACTTGCCCGGGAATTCCTTGCGGACCGTGCCCTCGCCCTTGAGGGCGTCGATCATCGGCGAGTCGAGCCAGACGCCGAATTTCCCGGTCGGCGTCGGCACGCCCTTGCCCCGCTCCAGGCACTCCCGGATGAAGGCCGCGGACTCGACGTCGCGGGGCTCGCGCTCGTAGACGAACTGTTCGCCGTCGATGTTGAGGATGTTGGCTCCGGCCCCCCGGACCTTCTCCGTGATCAGAAGCCCCTCGGCCTGCTCGGGGAAGACGGCCCCGGTTGGGTGGTACTGGACGGTATGGAGGAAGCGGAGCGGCACTCCGGCCCGGTAACCCAGGACGAGGCCGTCGCCGGTAGCACCGTAGTGATTCGTGGTCATGAAATCCTGGATGTGGAGGCGGCCCGACCCGCCCGTCGCCAGGATCACGGCCTTGGCCTTGACGACGAAGTACTCCTCGGTCTCGAGGTTGTAGAGGACGGCCCCGGCACAGGCGCCCTTTTCGTTCAGGATGAGCTCGACGGCGGGAGAGAACTCCAGGATCTTGATGTCGTCGGGGTGGTTCTTGACCTCGTCACGGAGGGTCCGCATCATCTCGGCGCCGGTGATGTCGCCGGCATAGTGCATGCGCTTCCGCGACGTGCCGCCGCCGTGCATGGCCTTGAGGCGTCCGTCCTCGTACTTGGAGAACATCGCCCCCAGTTTTTCCAGCCAGGCCATGACCTTGGGCGCCTCGACGACCAGCGTTTCGACGAGCTCGGGGTCGTTCTTGAAGTGTCCCCCGCCCATGGCGTCGAGATAGTGGTAATAGGGGGAGTCCTTCTCGGTCTTGGTCGCGGCCTGGATGCCGCCCTCGGCCATCATCGTGTTGGCGTCGCCGATGCGAAGCTTGGTGGCCATGAGGACGCGGGCCCCGTTCTCCCGGGCGACGAGGGCCGCCGCCGAGCCCGCGCCTCCGGCGCCGATGATGAGGACGTCGGTCTCGTAGTCGACGTGACCGAGGTCGACCGTGTCGGGGTCGAGGCGGCTCTTGGCGTGGAGGATTTGGACCATCTCCTTGGCGATCCGGTAGCCCTTGTTGGGGCCGACGAGGATCTCGGTCCGCCCCTCTTCCTTGAAGTCGGGGTGGTATTTGAGGATGGCCTCGCGCTCCTGGAGGGACATGGGCGTGAACTCGACGCCCGCCCGCTTCTTTTCGACGCGGGCCGGCCTCGTTTTTTCAACCCTCTTGATCAGCTCTTTCAATTCAGGCGTGTACGGCATGGGTCAATCTCCCAAATAGGATTTGTTCTTGGGCGTCCAAGACTCGTCGGCCATGTCCGGCTCGGCCTCCAGGCCTTTGTAGAGAGTCTTGAGCTCGTCCAGGCTCTTTTTCTTGAGCTCTCGAAGGGCCTTCTCGAAGGTCTTGTCCTCCGCGGCCTTGACCGCCTTTTCCAAGTGCTTGGCCTTGGGGACGATATGCCGGGCGTAGAGACGGCGGGCCAGGATGGCGATGTTGTACTGGACCTCCTCGGACGGGCAGCGGGCGGCGCACAAGCCGCACATGACGCAGTCGAAGGAGCCCTCGGCCACGGCCTTGAGGTCGCCCTGGATGGCCTTGGAGATGTAGCCCAGGACGTCGATGTCCATGGGGCAGCTGCGGGTGCACGTGCCGCAGCCGACGCACTTGAAGACTTCGGGATAGAGGGCGGAGATCGTGGAGCCCAGCGCCGGCAGGGTTTCGATGTCGTAGACGGCCTTATTCCCCGGAAAGAAAGGGATCTGGGCGATGTACATGTCCGGCTGGACGACCGTCTGACAGGCCAGGCCGACCTCGATCCGGTAGGAATTGGGGAAGCGGTAGACCGTGCCGCACGCGCCGCAGATCCCTCCCCTGCAGCCGCACCCCCGGACGAGCAGATAGCCGGCGTATTCGAGGGATTTCTGGATCGTCAGCGAGTCCGGCACCTCGTAGCGTTTCCCCATGACGAAGATGGGGACGAGATGCTCCTCGGCGGCCTTTTTTTTAGCCGCGGCCTTTTTTGGCTTGGTTGCTGTATCACTCATCTTTGACCACCTCCTGGACTAGCGCTTTTTCATTCAGATGGAGCGGCCCCAGGGCGCGGATCTGCTCCGTGAATTCCGTCATCGTTTCGGCGTATCTTTTCCCTTCCGCCGCGGAGATCCACTCCAAGCGGAGACGCTTCGGGTCGATCCCCAAGTCCCGAAGCATGGGTTTGAACAGGGTGATCCGGCGGAGCGTTTTGTAGTTCCCCTCGACGTAGTGGCAGTCGCCGGGATGACAGCCGCCGAGGAACACCCCGTCGGCGCCCTCCTTGAACGCGTAGAGGATGTGCTGGGGATCGACGCGGCTCGAGCACATGACCCTCATGTTGATGTTGTTGGGGGTATGGTGGAGACGCGACGTGCCGGCGGCGTCGGCCGCCGAACTCGTACACCACTTACAGAGAAAGCACATGATTTGCGGTTCGAACATGGTCACTCCCTCAACATGGCCCTAAGCATGGAGAAGATCTGGTTATCGGTCTGGTTGCGCTGCTGGGCGGCGCCGCTCGGGCAGGCGGCGGCGCAGGCCCCGCAGCCCTCGCAGAGGATCTCGTTCACCACGACGACCCCCCGTTCCGGGTCGAGTGTCCGAGCGGAGTACGGGCACATCGTGATGCAGATGCCGCAGCCGGAGCAGAGCTCGTCGTTGACGGGCACGACCGTCGGCTCGTGGATGAGCTCCTTCTGGGCGAAAAGGTCTCCGACCTTGGCCGCCGCGGCCGAGGCCTGAGCGACCGTTTCGGGGATGTCCTTGGGGCCGTGGGCGCACCCGGCCAGGTAGAATCCGGCATTGAGGCTCTCGACAGGCCTCAGCTTGGGATGGGCCTCGGCCAGGAAGCCGTGGATGTCGGTGGCGATCTTGAGTTTCTTCAACAGGTCCTGGACCCCGTCGGCCTTGACCATGGCCATGGCCAGGACGACCATGTCGGCCTCGACCTCGACCTTCTTCCCGGTCAGAGTGTCAACGCCCCAGACGATGAGCTTGTCGCCCTCCTTGAAGATCTTGGAGACCTTGCCGCGGATGTAGAGGACCTTGTCCTCCTCGACCGCCCGCATGTAGAACTCGTCGAACGACTTCCCCCCCGCCCGGACGTCGATGTAGAAGACGATGGCCTGGCCGTCCGGGACCTTGTGGCGGTACATCATGGCGTGCTTGGCCGTGTACATGCAGCAGATCTTGGAGCAGTAGGGCATGTGCTTTTCCGTGTCGCGGGAGCCGCAGCACTGGACGAAGACGATCGACTTGGGGACTTTTCCGTCCGACGGCCTCCGGACCTCCCCCCCCGTCGGCCCCGAGGCTGACAGGATGCGTTCGAATTCGAGGCCGTTGACGACGTCCAGGTACTTTTCGCCCCCGTACTCGCCGAGGGCCTGCATCGTGTAGAGGTCGAAGCCGGTGGCCACGACGATGGCCCCGACCTCCTCCTCGACGATCGTCTCCTTCATATCGTAGTCGATGGCCTTCTTGTCGCAGACGTCCTTGCACTTGCCGCAGCGCACGGGGTTCAGGCCGAGGCAGTGCTCCGCGTCGAGGGTGAAGGTGCCGGGGATGGCCTGGGGGAAGGGCATATAGATGGCCTTGCGGAAGGACAGGCCCTGGTTGAACTCGTCGGGGACGATCTGGGGGCAGACTTTTTCGCACTCGCCGCAGAGGTTGCAGAGGGTTTCATCGACGTAGCGGGGTTTTTTCCTGATCCGGACCTTGAAGTTGCCGACGAAGCCCGAGACGGACTCGACTTCGTGGTAAGTGAGGAGCTTGATCCGCGGGTGGCGCGAAACCTCGACCATCTTCGGCGTCAGGATGCACTGGGAGCAATCCAGCGTTGGGAACGTCTCCGAGAGCTGGATCATCTTCCCTCCGATCGAAGGGTTCTTCTCGACGAGGATGACCTCGTAGCCGTGGTCGGCGATGTCCATGGCGGCCTGCAGGCCGCTGACGCCGCCGCCGATGACCAGGGCCCGCCGGGTGACGTCGACCTTGATGGGGTCCAGGTTCTCGTTCTGCCGGGCCTTGGCGACGTGCGATTTGACGATCTTGATGGCCTTCTTGGTGGCCTTCTCCTTGTCTGTATGGACCCAGCTGTCCTGTTCCCGAATGTTGGCGATCTCGATCTGGTAGGGGTTGAGGCCGGCCAGCCGGGCCGCCTCCTGGAAGGTCTTCTCGTGGAGCGTCGGAGAACAGGCGGCGACGATGATGCCGTCGAGGTGCTTCTCCTTGATCGTGTCGATGATCATCTGCTGGCCCGGGTCGGAGCACATGTAGACGTAGTCGGTGGAGAACGTGACCCCGGGATAGTCCTTCAGCACCTGGGCGACCTTTTCGACGTCCACGACGCTGGAGATGTTGACGCCGCAGTGGCAGACGAACAATCCGATCCGCTTTTCCTTGTTCTTCGCCGAGAGGGGGGCCGTCATGACCGCACCTCTGTGGACGGGCGTTCACTGAACAGCGCGGCCGCGGGGACCGTGTGTTCCCCGAGGCCGAGGAGCTCCTTATCGACGCCGAGCGCCCACGCCAGGATCTGGGTGAAGAACAGAACGGGGAGCCCCGAGAAATCCAGGTAGGCCGCCTTGATGGCCTCCTGGCGGTGGTCCATGTTGTAGAAGCACAAAGGGCACGTCACAGTGATGGCCTTGGCCCCGTTCATTTTCGCCGAGCGGAGGACGCGGTAAGAAGCTTCCGTCGCCGCGTCGGGCAACGAGACGGAGAGATAGGAACCGCAGCATTCCTGCTTGAAAGGGTAATCGACGGCCGCGCACCCGACCGCCTCCAGGAAGTCCTCGAAGACGTGCGGCGAATCGGGCTCATCAAAGGCCATCTCCTTCTGCGGCCGGAGCAGACGGCAACCGTAGTAGGCCGCGACGGGCAGGCCCCGGAAGTCCCTTGTGATCCGCTCGCGGATCTTGGGGTAACCGACCGTGTCCCGGAGGTACTCCAGGAGGTGGAGGACCTTGACTTCGCCGTTGTAGTCGGCGAAGTCCGTCGTCCGCTCCTTGGTCAGCGGATCGATCTGAATGTCGTCCCGAAGATAGGCGTTGACGCGCTTGTGTTTCAGCGGATCGTCCTGGATGGCCTTGTTGGCCCTCTTCAGGACGGAGTAGCAGAAGGAACAGGTCGTCACGACGACGTCCCCGCCCTCCTCCCGGACCTGACGCAGAGTGCGGATGGGGGCCGCGAGGCCGACGATCTTCTCCTCGGTGAGAGGATACTCCGCGCCGCAGCAGGTCCAGCCTTCGGGTTCGACGAGCTCGACGTCCAGCCGCCTCATCGCCTCCCGGGTGGAGATGTCCAAGGCGGTGGTCTTCTGCTTGAGCGTACATCCCGGATAATAGTGGAGTTTCATGAGCCTTCCCTATTTCGCGAATTTACGGAAGATGGAGACCATGACCTGCTGAGGAAGCTCCTTGGCCAGCTCCGGCGAGATCTCCCCCGGACCGAAGGCATCCTTTCCCTTGGGATCCAGGATGTGACGGACGGCCTCCATCACCCGGGCCATGTCGATGCCCTTGGGGCACCGGGACTCGCAGGTGAAGCAGGAGGCACAAAGGAACAGGGTCTTGGAGCGGAGGACCTCTTCCTCCAATCCCATCTGGACCAGACGGATGATCTGGTTGGGCAGGAGGTCCATCTCCGAGGCCATGGGGCATCCGGCGGAGCATCGCCCGCATTGGTAGCAGGCAAAGACGTTCTCACCGGAAAGCTCTTCGATCCTCGCGATGAACTTACGCTGGTCGGGGCCGGATTTGAGCTTAACTCTCATGCTCTCTCCTCGCTGGAGTTATTTATGAAATATGTATGGCCTTCGGGGCGAATGCTCCACGAGCCGCCCCGCCCGGGCCTTAGCCGCGCTGATTCTTCAACCTCCGTAACGACGATTCGATGACCTCCCGGACGTCTTTCCTCTCCCTTCGCCGGGCGAGCGCACTTTCGAGGGGAGAAACGGCCTCGGGAGCCCCGATCTCCCCCAACAGCCGGGCGGCCCGGAAACGCGTCGTCCACGAGGCGCTCTTGAGGGCCCCGATAAGGGGCTCCGCGGCGTTGCGCCCGAAATTGAGGAGCGCTATTTCGGCGCTTTCACGGACGCTCCAATGAGAGTCGGCCATGGCCTTCAGAAGAGGCAGGATGGATCTTTTATCCTGGAAACCTCCCAGGAGCCGGGCGCACTGGACCCGGACGTCGCGCGAGGGGTCCCTGAGGCGCTGGCGGGCCATGTCCAGGACTCCGGCATGCCCCTGCCCGGCCGTTCTCAGGAGACGCACGGCCTCGCGGCGGATGAAATCGCAGGGGTCCTTGCGGGCCATGCGGACGAGATGCTGGACGGCCGCGGCGCCGCCGAGCTTCCCCAGGGCACGGACGGCCCCGAAGCGGACGTTGTCCGAGTCGTCCCGGAGCGAGGGCAGGATTTCGGGAACGATCGACTTGTCCCCGGCTTCCCCGAGGACTTTCAGGGCACAGCAACGGCCCCAGGCGGAACACCCGATCTGGGACAAGGCCTGAGAGGCCGCCTCTTGGATGTCGGGCAGACCCTCCTCGACGAGTTCCTTGAGGAGGGCCACGGCCCGATGGTCCTCCAGACCGCCGATCGCCTTGATGGCCCGCAGTTGGAGTTCGGGGTGTTCACGGTCGCAAGCGTCCTTCTTCAGGGGGTCGATGTCCGAGGTGTTGAAGGACAGGGTGGCCAGAAGATGCCGGGTCACGATCGGCCCGAAACGGATGAGGGCGGAGACGGCCGCCTGCCGGACGATGAAATAGCTGCTGCGGAGGTAGCTGATCAGGGCGGACACGGACTTCGGGTCACCGATCCGGCCCAGGCACTTCAGGAAGGCCCGCTGGGCATACTTGTCCCGCTCCCGGGTGAGCGCGTTGAGCAAGGCGACGGTGGCCGTCTTGCCGAACCCGACGAGGGCCGTCACGGCTTGGTCCTGGACCTTCTCCACGTTGTCCTGGACCATCATGACCAGGGGCTCGATGCTGACCTTGTTCCCGATGAGGCCCAGGGCTTCCGAAGCGCTCGCCCTGACGGCGGCTTCCTCGTCCTGGAGGAGCTCGATGAGGTAAGGCGTCGAACCCGGGGCCTTCATCTTGCCCAGGGTCCGGGCGGAGTTGGAGCGAATGTTCGGCGACGGATTCCGGAGCGCTTCGTGGAGCCATTCGAGGCAGGGAGAGCCCAACTCCTGAAAGCCCTCCATGGCCAGGTTGACGATCTCGTCGTTATCCAGGGAGAACATGTAGACCAGGACGCGGGCCAGCCGAACGTCCTTGCGAGCGATGATGTCCTTGACCTTGCCCATGAGCTCGGTGATGGCCTCGGTCCGGACGATCCACTCCGGGTCTTCGGCGGCTTTGAGGAGAATGTCAATGACGCGGTAATCCCCCAGCCGGCCGACAGCGGTCACCGCCGCCCAGCGGATCTGGTGGAACGGGGAATGGAAGATCTTCGGCTTCGTCAGCTCGTCGATGGCCTCGGCCCGGCCGTTACGGCCCAGGGCGACGACGGCCGCGTGCTGGACGCTGGGGTTCGAGTCGTCGAGCTTTCCGACCAGAAGAGCGTAGATATCATCGCCGGTCTCATAGCCGAGCTGCATGACGGCCGCCCGGACGGCCGCTGCGTCCTCGCTATCCCGGGCGACCTGGAGCAGGCTCTTCATGGAAGGGGAAGCGGCTTTAACCAATTCACGTCCTTTCGATGTAACCCTTGCAGTCCCCGTCGATATTGAACGAGGTGACCTGGTATTCGCAGTCGATGTTCGCCAAGGCCTTGACCGCCGCCCGGAAACAGCCGATCCGGGCGCAAGTCAGGTCGCGGACCGAAAAGCCTTCCTCGATGAGCGCCTGACAGCTCTTGAGGTAGACGCAGTCGTGGACGGTGATCCCCAGATGGAAAGGATTGACCTCGGCCAATTCGAAGAAGTTGGCGTCCCGGAAGAGACCCCCGGCGACGCCGATCTGGATGTAGTTTTCCACGGCTTCCCGGATCGAATTGGCCTTCTTGATCTGCATGCCGTACTCGTCTCCAAGGAGATGGAGGTAATACTGCACGGAATGCTCATAGGCCCGGGCGCTGAAGACATACGGCCGGGTCCCGTGGAAATCCCTGGCCGTTTCTTCAAGCGCGCTCAGCCAAGACAGCGCGACCAGCCAGCCAGCATCTTCGCGATTGATTTTGTCCATGGCGTTATCCCTCAGTTCTTTCTCCGAGCGTTCTTGGCCGTCCGCGAGGCGGTCGACGAGAGGCTCAGCCGTTCGAGCTCTCGGGCGACCTCGGCCGCGTCGACGGCCCGCCCGATCTCCCCGGCCCATTTCCGGGCCAGGTCCGCGGCGCCGGCCTGGCGGTTTTTGGCCCAGAGCAGGACAAGTTTGGCCACTTCGTCGGGGGCGAAGGCGGTCGGCCGAGGCGGCTCGACCCGAGCCTCGACCGCGGCCTCACGAGGCCCCAGCGAGGTCAAAATCCGCTTGGTGTCCCGGGCGATAGCGAGTTCCTCGTTGGTCGGCACGACCATGATCTTCACCCGGCCAGAGCTGATCACGCGTTCGTTGGCCTCGTTTTTCGCTGCATCAAGGGCGATGCCGAACTCCCCGAGCCCCGCGGTGGAAAGCTGCCGCACGAGCCGGGAGTTTTCCCCGATCCCGCCGGTGAAGACGACGGCGTCCACGCGGCCCATTTCGGCCATGTAGGCCCCGATGTATTTCTTGACCGTATGGCAGTAGATCTCGATGGCCAGCTGGTGCCGCTCGCTCCCGTGGGCGGCTTCCTGCTCGATCTCGCGCATGTCATGGGACGTCTCCGTCAATCCCAGCATGCCGCTGTTCTTGTTCATGATCGAATCGATCTCTTTGGGTCCGAGTTTTTCCCGCTCCATGATGTAGGGCACGAGGGCCGGGTCGATGCTGCCGCAGCGCGTGCCCATGACCAGGCCTTCGAGGGGGGTGAAGCCCATCGTGGTGTCAACGGACTTGCCGCCGGAGACGGCGGCGATGCTGGCCCCATTGCCGAGATGGCAGGTGATGAGGTTGAGCTTGCCGATGGGCCGGCCGAGGATCTCGGCGGCCTTGAGGGCCACGTAATTGTGGGAGGTGCCATGGAATCCGTAGCGCCGGATGCTCAGCTTCCGGTAAAGGGCGTAGGGCAGTCCGTAGATGAAGGCCTTGGGCGGGAGGGTCTGGTGGAAGGCCGTGTCGAAGATGCCGACCTGGGGCACGCCGGGCAGGAGCTCCTCGCAGGCCTCGATGCCCTTGAGGTTATGAGGATTGTGCAGGGGCGCGAACTGGATGCACTTGCGGATCGAGGCCTTGACCTTGTCCGTGATTAGGACCGAATCGGAGAAGTCTTCGCCGCCGTGGACTACGCGATGACCGATGCCGTCGATCTCGCTTTTCTGGCGGATGACCCCGTGCTGGGGGCTGAGGAGCAGGTTGAGCACGAGCTCGATGGCCACGCCGTGGTTGAGGACCTCGCGGATCTCCCGGATCCTGTTCCGGCCTTCCGGCTGGTACGTGACGATGGCGTCGCTCGAGCCGATCTTCTCGACAATGCCCTTGGCCAGGAGGCTTTCATCCTCCATGCGCATGAACTGGAACTTGACGGACGAACTGCCGCTGTTCAGAACGAGTACTTTCATGGCCTTCGTCATCTCCTCAGATCACGGACGATCGTCCCTCCACGATCGAATATCCGGATATGCATCGCCGCCTGGCCGGGCCAGGCGTGCGTGGCGCACCCGAAGCAGGGATCGTAGGCGCGGAAGGCCATCTCGACGATGTTCAGGAGCCCGTCGTTCACCTGGCCCTTCTTGATGAAAGCCATGGCCGCTTTTTTCACCGAGAGGTTGATGGCGCCGTTGTTGTTGGTCGTCCCGACGATTAGGTTGGCTTCCTGGACGATGCCGTTCGGGTCGGTTTTATAATGGTGAAAGAGGGTCCCCCGCGGCGCTTCGACGACACCTACGCCTTCGTCCGGCGTCCTGGTGGGGACGACCCGGTAGTCGGCCCCGGTGATGTCGGGGTCGGAGGCCAGTTCCACCCACCGCTCGGCGGCGTAGAGAAGCTCGATCAGCCGGGCCCAGTGGGTCGCCAGCGTCTGATGGACGGGCTTCCCGCCCAGCGTCTTGTACATCCGGTCGTGCTCTTCGTTGGCCAGAGGAGTCGCCATGCCGTCGGAAACGTTGAGGCGGGAGAGGGGCGTCGCCTTGTAGATGCCGCTGTCCGGTCCGTCGACAAGGCCCTTCCAGCCGATCTTGCGGAGGACGGGGAACTTGAGGTAGGTCCAGGGCTCGACATGTTCGACGATATGCTCGAGGTAGTCGGCCGGCTTGAACTTGGCCAGTTCGACCCCGTCGGGGGCCGTAACGCGAATGTCTCCGTCGTAGAAATTGACATGGTTCTTTTCGTCGACCAGCCCCATGTTGTACGTGTGGTGGGTGAAGCCGTCGCTCAGGATCAGGTCGACGTAGGCCTTGTTGCCGAGAACGATCTGGTTGAACAGGCCGATCGAGAACTTGGCGAACTCCACGGCGGCCTTCCCTGTTTCGAGGACCTTGTCGCGCTCCTCGCGGCTCAGGCCTTTGCTCATCCCGCCGGGGACGGCCCCGATGGGATGGACGGATTTGCCGCCCATCATCTTGATAAGCTCGTGGCATGCGCCTCGGGTCTCGATGACCTTGCGGCCGATCTCGACGCCGACCTTGTGGATGACGCCCAGGATGTTGCGTTGGGCCACCGGGGCGTCCGGCCCCATGACGAAGTCCGGCCCGGCCAGGGCGTAAAAGTGGGTCGAATGGTCGGTGACATAGAAGATCATATAAAGGAGCTCCCGCAGGAGCTTGGCCGTGCGGGACAGTTCGACATGGTAGAGCGCGTCGCAGGTCTTGGCCGAAGCCATCATGTGGGCTTCCGGGCAGACGCCGCAGATGCGCGTCGTGATCCGGGGCATCTCCTCGACGGGCCGGCCGACGCAGAACCTCTCGAAACCGCGCAGCTCGGGGATCTGGAGGTAGGCGTCGGCGACGTCGCCCGCGTCGTCGAGGAAAATGGAGATCTTGCCGTGGCCTTCGAGCCGGGTGATGGGGTCGATGGTGATCGTTTTCATCTCACGCGCCTCCCGATGAGCGAGCCGGCCAGTCCGAAACGGTAGAACGTGCCGACCGGATCGACGATCTGGTCCACGACCACCTGGATTTCGGCCGGGTCGTCGCTGTCGATGATCGAGGCGATCGCCCCGGCAAGTTTGGCCCCGACGTCCTGGATGCCTTCGGCTGGGCCGTAGCAGCCGCGGCAGCCCAGGTTGACCTGGGGGCAGAGGGCGCCGCAGCCGGCGTGAACGGCCGGGCCGTTGCAGATGATCCCCTGCTCCAGAAGGCATTTCTTGGGGTCGATGTCCCGCGGGTCGACGAGATGGGGGCGGCGGAACGCCTTGATCTTCTTCTCTTCTTTCGTCCGCTTGCATTCGTCACAGACCGTCTTGGGATTGACCCCCACGAGGGATCCCTTGGGCGGTAGCTTACCCGTCAGCGCCGCTTCGGCGACCGCCCAGATCTGCTCGGCCACCGGGGGACAACCGGGCATGCGGTAGTCTACGTCAACGACCTGATCCAGGGGCCTCAGGATCTCGAACAGGGCCGGCAGGGTCAGCCGCCCGGCCGGCAGCTCCGTGACCGTCTGGGGGAGCGTCGTGTTATCCGCTTCGACGGACGGCGAACGGCGGTACGCGTAGTCCATGATCTCGTCCGTCGTCGTGAGGTTGGCCAGGCCGGGGATGCAGCCCTCGGTGGCGCAGGAGCCGAAGGCGACGAGGACCTTGGACTTCTGCCGGAGGAGCTTGGCGATGTGGAGATTTTCCTCGTTGCGGATGCCCCCGTTGAACAGGGTGACGTCGATCTCTCCGTCGGCCATGGCCTCGATGTCCTTGTACTTGGTGTCCATGAGGCACGGACAGAAGACCAGGTCCGCCGCCGCGTCGAAGTCCAGGATCTTCTCCCGGATGTCGAGGAAGGCAATTTCACAGCCGCCGCAGCTCGCCGCCCAGTAAACCGCGAATTTGGGCTTAGACATAGGTGATCCTTTCAGGGAAGGATAAGGACCGGGGTCCTTTGGGGCCGGGCCGACGCCCCGCCCGGGGATGAGGAAATGGGATGAGAACGATCGACCTGGAAAGATCCACGCCGAGGAGGACCATCGAGAGGATCCTGTTTCGCCAGCGATTAATACTCATTCATATAGTGAAGGCCATTTCGTTATCAAAGAACGCTACTATAGTCTTTCTTTCCCGGGACTGTCAAGCATTTGAAAGATGTTTCGACAGGACCCGGAGATTGGCCGCGGGACGTTTGACATCCGGGAGGGGCTTTGTTATAAGGATTGGACCCGGCGCGCCGGGTGTTCTCATTAGCGAGAAAAGGGAGATCCCAATGAAGATCCACGAGTACCAGGGCAAGCAGATCTTGGCCAAGTTCGGCGTCCGCATCCCGCGCGGCGAAGTCGCAGAAACGCCGGCGGCGGCCCGGGCGATCGCCGAGAAGATCGGTCCGCGGGTCGTCGTCAAAGCCCAGATCCACGCCGGCGGCCGGGGCAAGGGCGGCGGCGTCAAACTCGCCGCGACGCCCGCCGAGGCCGAGGCTCTGGCCGCTAAGATCATCGGCATGCAGCTTGTGACCCACCAGACCGGCCCCGAAGGGAAGCGGGTCAAGCGCGTCCTCGTCGAGGAAGCCCTGGACATCGCCCGCGAGCTGTATCTCGGCATTGTCATCGACCGGGCCCGCGAAGCGGCTGTCATCATGGCTTCGACCGAAGGCGGCGTCGAGATCGAAAAGGTCGCCGCCGAAACGCCGGACCGCATCTTCAAGGAATACGTCGACCCGGCGACCGGCATCCTGGGTTTCCAGGCCCGGAAGCTGGCCTTCAAGCTCGGCCTCGACGGCGAGGCGCTCAAACAGGGCCAGAAATTCATCGTCGGCTTGTTCCGGGCGTTCGAAAGCACGGATGCCTCCCTGGCCGAGATCAATCCCCTCCTCGTAACCAAGCAAGGCGACGTCCTGGCCCTCGATGCCAAGATGACCTTCGACGACAACGCCCTCGGCCGCCATCCCGACATCCAGGCCATGCGCGACCTCGACGAGGAATCGCCCCTCGAAGTCGAGGCCACGAAGTACAACCTGAACTACATCAAGCTCGACGGCAACGTCGGCTGCATGGTCAACGGCGCGGGCCTGGCTATGGCGACGATGGACATCATCAAGTACGCCGGGGGGATGCCGGCCAACTTCCTCGACGTCGGCGGCGGCGTCACGGAAGAAGCCGTCACCAACGCCTTCCGGATCCTGGTCAGCGACCCCGACGTCAAGGGGGCCCTGATCAACATCTTCGGGGGTATCGTCCGCTGCGACATGATCGCCAGCGGCGTCGTCAAGGCCGCCAAGGCGCTGGGGACAAAGATCCCGGTCGTCATCCGGCTCGAAGGGACGAACGTGGACCTGGGAAAGAAGATCCTGGCCGAGTCGGGCCTGGCCTTCTCGTCGGCGGACGGCATGAAAGAAGCCGCCGAGCGCATCGTCGGACTGGTCAAGTGAGCCGAGCCAAAGGAGCATTTCATGAGCATTCTCCTCGATGAAAAAACGCGAGTCGTCGTCCTGGGGATCACCGGCAGCGAAGGCACGTTCCACGCCCAAAAGATGATCGAATACGGCACCAGGGTCGTGGCCGGCATGACGCCCGGCAAGGGCGGGAAGAAGCACCTCGGCGTCCCCGTCTTCAATACCGTGGCCGAGGCCGCGGCCGTCACAGGGGCCGAAGCGGCGGCGATCTTCGTGCCTCCCTTCGCCGCTGCCGACGCCATCATGGAATGCGCCGAAGCCGGCCTCAAGCTCGTCGTCTGCATCACCGAGGGGATCCCGACCTTCGACATGCTGAAGGTCAAGACGTACCTCCGCGGCAAGTCGATCGCGCTGATCGGCCCGAACACGCCGGGCATCATCTCGCCGGGCAAAGCCAAGATCGGCATCATGCCCGGGCCCATCCACAAAGCGGGCACGATCGGGATCATTTCGCGGTCCGGGACGCTGACTTACGAGGCCGTCCAGCAGGTTTCGCTGCAGGGTTACGGTCAATCGACGGCCGTCGGCATCGGCGGCGACCCGATCGTCGGGCTCAAGTACATCGAGCTCCTGGAGCTTTTCAAAAAGGACCCCGGGACCGAAGCCGTGATCCTGATCGGCGAGATCGGCGGCACGGCCGAGGATGAGGCCGCGGCCTACATCAAGAGGTCCTTCCCCAAACCCGTCGTCAGCTTTATCGCCGGCCAGACCGCCCCGCCGGGGCGGCGGATGGGCCACGCCGGGGCGATCATCGCCGGGGGCAAGGGAACGGCCCAGGAAAAGATGGACGCCCTCCGGGCGGCCGGCGTCTGGGTCGCCGTCAGCCCGGCCGAGATCGGGGCCAAGCTGAGAGAGGCTTTAACTCGAGGCGCCTGACCCCTCCGGTTCGTCGTCTCCGGCCCCGAGCGCCGCGGCGACGAGGTTGCGGAGCGTCGTCGGAAGAAAAGGCTTGGGCAGAAAATCCATCGCTCCGAGCTGCATGGCCTGGAGCGTGTTCCTCATCGTCGGATAGCCCGTCACCATGATGATGCGGGCCTTCGGGTTCCGGGCCTTGAGCATTTTGAGCAGGTCTAGGCCGCTGAGCCCGGGCATCATGAGATCGACGATCATGACGTCATAGGGCTCGTCGGCCTCTTTGCGAAGGGCCTCATCACCGCTGAGCGCCATATCGACCACGCAATCTTCCCGAACGAGCACCTGCCGGATGCTCTTACAAACCGTTATCTCGTCGTCCACCACGAGAATCCTGTGCTTGCCCGTCTTTGTCATTGCGGCGCCTCCTCGATGCGTTTCTCTTCCCCCGGGTCGGCCAGGGGGATACGGACCGTGAACACCGTGCCCTTCCCCGCCTCGCTGCGGACGAGGATCGTACCCCCGCGCTGCCGGATGATCCCGTAGCTCACGGCCAGGCCCAATCCCGTTCCGAAGCTCTTGGTGGTGAAGAAGGGGTCGAACAGCTTGGCGATGTTCTCCTTGGGGATCCCGATGCCCGTGTCGGTGAAGGTGATCTCGATGTGTGTCCCGTCGCGGCTCAAGTGGGCGGCGACGACGAGCGTCCCGCCCGTGGGCATGGCCTCGCAGGCGTTGATGGCCAGGTTGGAGAAAACCTGTTGGATCTTGTTCTTGTCGACCTCGATCGGCGGGAGCGTGCGGTCCAGGGCCTTCTCGATCCGGATGTTGCGGACCGAGGCCTGCATTTCGAGGAGCAGGAGCGTACGGTCGATGACGTCGTTGATGTCCGTCGGGGCCGCCTGCGAGGGCGTCTGGCGGGCGAAATCCAGGAGACCCCGGACGGTGGCGGCGCAGCGGGTCGTCTCGTCGGCGATGAGGCTGAGGGTGCTCGCCTCTTCCTCTTCCCTGCCGGGCCGCTCGAGAAGGAGATGCGCATTGATCAGGATCGTCGTCAGGGGATTGTTGATCTCGTGGGCGACGCCGGCCGCCATCTTGCCGAGCGACGCCAGCTTTTCCGACACGACGAGCTGGTCCTGGATCTCGCGCAGTTCTCGCGTGCGTTCCTCGACGCGCCGCTCCAGGGTTCTCCCCCACTGGGTCAGGTCTTCGTGGGCCAGGCTGAGTTCGTCGGTCATACGGTTGAACGCCCGGGCCAGCTGACCGATCTCGTCCCGGCCCTCGACCTCGATACGATGGGTGAGGTCGCCCGAGGCGATCTTTCCCGTCGCGTCGACCATGACGGCCAGGGGGCGGGTGATCCGGCTGGCGACGAAGGCCAGCAGACCGAGCAGGAAGAGGACGCATAGAGCGGCGATGCCGGCGAACGTCGCCATGACCCGGTTGCGCAGATCGATATACGGCCTCTCCAGCATCCCGACGTAGAGCATGCCGATCGTCCGTCCGGTGATGTCCTTGATCGGCCGATAGGCCGTGATGTACCAGGCCGTCACGACGAAAGCCCGCCCGACATAGGTCTCCCCCCGGTCGAGCACGGCCTCCTTGACCTCTCGGGAAACACGGGTCCCCACGGCCCGCCGGCCCTGATCGTCGAGAACGTTCGTGGCGATCCGGAGGTCGTCCTGGAACAAGGTCGCCGTTCCGATATCATGACCCTTGTATTTCTCCCCTTTGAAGACGATCTCCTTGACCCGATCGACGAGGTCGTAGTTCCGGTTGAACAGCAGGCCGCCCGTCAGGACGCCGAGGAGGACGCCCGAGTCGTCCAAGACGGGGACGGCCGCCGTGAGCATCATGCCTTTGTCCTCATGGTCCTCGGGTCTTTCGGCAGCTTTGGGCGTCGGGACGAATTGGAATCGGGCCCTTTCGGCCAGGTCGGCCCCTTCCTCGAGGAGCTCCTCCCGGGGGACGATCCGGGTACCGGCAGAGGCCTCTTTCTTGAGGGCCAGAGCAATGAAAGGATCACGGGCGACGTCATCGCCGACCGGCGCCGCGGCCAGCCGGGAGCGGACCACAACGCGGCCGCGGGCGTCCGTGAGGTTGAGGACGTCGAGCCCGAACTCCCCGCGAATGCCGTCGAGCCGAGAAGCGACCTTCTCAAAGTCCGCGCGCCGGAGGGCCGCCCCAAGGAACTCCTGCGTGGCGCTGAGCCGGACGGTGTCCCGAAGGCTGTACAGACGCTCTTCATAGACCATCCACGCCGAGGCCAGGTCGTGCCGAACCTTGTCTTCGGCCAGGGACATGATGGTCCGATGCTCGATCCGCGTGCCAATGACGAGGGTCAGGACCCCTCCGATGACGATCACGGCGAGAAAACTCAAGATGAGCTTACGCCGTAAGGGCAAATCGAAGAACCGCCGGATGATTTTTCGGATAGGCATCGGTCCGCCTCGGCTCACAATAGCACCGGCGTCGGAGTCCTGTCAAACCCTAGAATCCCCGGTCTTGCCGGCTTTGCCAGCACGGCCGGGGACGATGGCAAGTCGGGGACTTTTCGGGGTTCGCCCTGAGCCCTGCGAACGGGCAAACCCCAGGCTCCGGCATGAATGCCGCGCAGGGGCTTGTTCGGGGTTCGCCCTGAGCCCTGCGAACGGGCAATCGGCCGCCGCTTGACATTTCGGAACTCCCTTCATTATATATATGAAGCAGGATTAAAGGACGAAAAATCTCAGAAAGGGAAAACGCGCGCATGGACAAGACGGAGAGAATGAAGGACGGCACCGAAGTAATGATCCGGCGGCTAGCGCCGAACGACATCGACAAGCTGATGGAATTCTACGGCTCCCTGCCTGAGGAGGACCGGAGATACCTGAAGTTCGACGTGACGGACCGGAAGGTCGTGGCCAAGAGACTTCGGCGAGTCGAAAACGGCGACGACATCCGGGTCGTGGCCGTCCACGGCGGAGTGATCGTGGCCAGCGGAGCCCTGGAGCTCTCGGGGGAAGCCTGGAGCAAACACCAGGGCGAGATCCGCGTCATCATCGCCCGCCCGTTCCAGCACCGGGGCTTGGGAACGATCATGATCCGGGAGCTCTATTTCATCGCCGTCCAGAACCAGCTCACGACCGTCGTGGCCCGCATGATGCGGCCCCAAGTCGGCGCCCAGAAGGTCTTTCGCCGGCTCGGCTTCCGCGACGAAACGATGTTTCCCGACTTCGTCAAGGACATCGGGGGCGCCTCCCAGGACCTGATCGTCATGACCTGTAACGTGAAGGATCTCTGGAGGGAGTTGGATCGTACGTTCAGCGAATCCGACTGGCAGCGGTGCCGGTAGCCCGCGGAAAATCGTTGACAAGCTTTCCGGTTTTTCTGTAAGGTACCTCCGACACGATGCAGACCAGGGAAAAGCCCGGGGCCGTATTACGTAGCACGGCATCCCCGGATGAAAAAAAACCGGGCCATTCGGCCAAGAGCGAGGTCGTCCGCACGGTCGTCCGGAAGTACGGCGGCGAGAAGCGGGCGGTCATCCAGATCCTTCAAGACCTCCAGGAGCGGCTTCGCTGGCTCGCGCCCGAGACGCTCGAGGCGGCGGCCCGGGAGTTGGACGTCCCGCTGGCCCACGTCTACAGCGTAGCGACCTTCTATAAGTCCTTCAGCCTCGAGCCCCGGGGTCGTCATCTCTGCACCGTTTGCATGGGAACGGCCTGCCACGTCCGCGGCGGCACCGCGATCCTCGAACATTTCGAGAGGAAGCTCGGCCTCCGGGCCGGCGAAACGTCGCCCGGCCGGGAATACACCCTGGAACGGGTGAATTGCCTGGGGGCCTGCGCCCTGGCACCCCTGGCCGTCGTGGACGGCCGATATCATGGCAAAATGACCGAGACAAAAGCCAACCAGATCATCGAAATCCTGACGGGCCCTTCGGAATAGCCATGCTGACCTACCGGACTCACCTCCTTGTCTGCGCCGGAACGGGATGCGTTTCCTGCGGCGCCTTCGCCGTCAAAGACGCTCTGGAGAAAGAAGTCGCCCGGCGCGGGCTCCAGAATGAAGTTCTCGTCATCGCCACCGGCTGCAACGGCTTCTGCGAAAGAGGGCCGATCCTCATGGTCCATCCCGACGGCATTTTCTACCAGCGCCTCACCGTCGCGGACGTCCCCCTCCTCGTCGAGGAACACCTGCTCAAGGGACGTCCGGTCCGGAAGTTCATGTACGTCCCGCCGGCGGCCGCGGCGCCGGTTCCCAAAATGGCCGACATCGAGTTTTTCAAACACCAGCGTCTGATCGTGTTGCGGAATCGGGGCCGCATCGACCCGGAAAAGATCGAGGAGTATATCGCATACGACGGCTACGAAGCCGCCGCCAAGGCCTTGGCCGATATGGCTCCCGAGGCCATCGTCGCGGAGATCAGCGCGGCGGGATTGAGGGGCCGGGGCGGCGCCGGCTTCCCCACGGGCCGGAAGTGGGACCTCTGCCGGCGGGAGCCGGCCGAGCCCAAGTACCTGATCTGTAACGGCGATGAAGGGGATCCCGGGGCATTCATGGACCGGTCCGTCCTCGAAGCCGACCCCCACGCCGTCCTGGAGGGGATGCTCATCGGCGCCAAGGCGATCGGCGCGACCCGGGGGTTCATCTATATCCGCGACGAATACCCCCTGGCCGTCTCCCGCATCGGCATCGCCCTCGAGCAGGCTCGTGATATGGGCCTCCTGGGCAAGGACATCCTGGGGACCGGCTTCGATTTCGACCTTGAGATCGTCCGGGGCGCGGGCGCCTTCGTATCGGGGGAGGAGACGGCTCTCATCGCCTCCATCGAAGGCCAGCGGGCCTATCCCCGGCAGAGGCCTCCCTATCCCGCCCAGCACGGCCTCTGGGGGCAGCCGACCGTGATCAACAACGTCGAGACCTGGGCCAATATTTCCTCTATCATCCGACGTGGTTCCGCCTGGTTTTCAAGCCTCGGGACCGAAACGAGCAAGGGCACGAAGATCTTTTCGCTCGTCGGCAAGATCAACAATACCGGGCTCGTGGAAGTCCCCATGGGCATCCGCCTGCGCGACATCATCTACGGCATCGGCGGCGGCATCCCCAAGGGACGTGAGTTCAAAGCGGTCCAGATCGGCGGCCCGTCGGGCGGTTGCATCACCAAGGATCTGCTCGACCTGCCCATCGATTACGAAAGCCTGACCAAGGCGGGGGCCATGATGGGCTCGGGGGGGATGATCGTCATGGACGAGGACACCTGTATGGTGGACATCGCCCTCTATTTCCTGCGATTCACCCAGGAGGAATCCTGTGGCAAATGTGCCCCCTGCCGGATCGGCACGCGCCAGATGGCCGAGATCCTGGCCCGGATCGCCGGCGGAGAAGGGAGCCTCGACGACCTCCGGAAACTGGAGGAACTCGCCCTGACGGTGAAGCGCGGCTCCCTCTGCGGCCTGGGGCAGACGGCGCCAAACCCCGTCCTCTCCACGCTGCGCTATTTCCGGGAGGAGTACCTGGCCCATATCGTGGACCTGGCCTGCCCCGCGCGCGTCTGCAAGAACCTGACGACCTATTACATCGAGCCCGACAAGTGCGTCGGCTGTCTGCTCTGCCTGAAAAGTTGTCCGGTCAACGCCATTTCCGGGGAACGGAAAAAGGTCCATGTCATCGATCAAGCCGCCTGCATCAAGTGCGGCGCCTGTTTCAACATCTGCCCGGCCAAAGTCCAGGCCGTGACGAAATATACGGGAGAGCGGGGCCGGGCTCTGCGAGGCGGGGCGGCCGTCCCGAAAGACGCATGAAGCTCAGAATCGACGGCCTCGCGGTCACCGTGGAGGGCCGGCCCACGCTCCTCGAAGCCGCCCGGGCCAACGGTGTCTTCATCCCCTCGCTCTGCGACCACCCCGGACTCGACCCGTATGCGGCCTGCCGCCTCTGTCTCGTCGAGGTCAAAGGTCGGAAGGGCTTCGTCCCCGCCTGCAGCACGACGGTGGAAGAAGACATGGACGTCGTCACGTCGACGCCCGAACTCCAGGCCCTGCGACGGGGCATTCTCGAGCTCATCCTGGCCGAACATCCTCACGCCTGCCTGATCTGCTCCGAAAAGCCGTCCTGTGACGACTTCAAATCGACGATCCGGAAAACGGGCGAGGTCACGGGCTGCGTCCTCTGCCCGGCCAACGGCCGGTGCGAGCTCCAACGGGTCGTCGAGGCCATGGGCCTCGCGATCGTCCCCTTCCCCAGTCATCGCCGTCCCGGCGAGGTCCGCCGGGACGACCCGTTCATCGACCGCGACAACAGCCTCTGCATTCTCTGCGGACGCTGCGTCCGGGTGTGCCAGGAGGTCC